>NZ_CAPF01000087.1:0-22032 GCF_000321165.1 Enorma timonensis | reverse complement strand
CACAATTGAACCCGTCCCCAATGACTCATTTGACTCGGTGAGTCATTTGAACCCGTCCCCACTGTCTCACCCGTCCCCAATGACTCACCCCGCCCCCGGATGAATCGGCGCGCTTCGGGGTACACCAACCATATCGCGATGTCTGCGCCCCGCGGAGCGGCGGCGTTTCGCCTTTTGACGGCCACCACCCCAAGAACCCCATAGGAGACCCATGCACGGAGACACCATTCTGCTCATGACGTTCGTGTTCGCGCTCGTCGCCGCCTTCGCGGGCGGCCTCGTGGCGCGCGCCCTGCGCCTGCCGCCCATCGTGGGCTACCTCGTCGGCGGGCTCGTGGTGAGCCCCTTCACGCCGGGCTTCATCGGCGACTCGCACGCCATGAACCAGCTGGCCGAAGTGGGCGTCATGTTCATGATGTTCAGCACCGGCCTGCACTTCTCGCTCAAGGATCTCTTCGAGGTGAAGGGCATCGCGGTGCCGGGCGCCATCCTGCAGATCGCCGTGGGCACCGCGGCGGGCTACGCGCTCGCGCTCGCGTTCGGCTGGACGCCGCAGGCGGGCATCATGCTCGGCCTCTCGGTGAGCATCGCCTCGACGGTGGTGCTCATCAAGAACCTTACCGACGCCGGCCTCTACCAGACGCACGGCGGCCGCGTGGCCACGGGCTGGCTCATCGTCGAGGACCTCGCCACGGTCGTGATCTTGGTGGTGCTGCCCGTGGTGTTCGGCCCCGGCGAGACCTCGGGCGCGGAGCTCGCGTCGGGCCTCGCCTGGGCGCTCGCCAAGACGGTGGCGTTCGTGCTGCTCATGCTCGTGGTAGGCTCGCGCCTGCTGCCGTGGGTGCTCGGGCGCATCGCGCGCTTCTGCCCGGCCGAGCTCTTCCAGCTGGCGGTGGTGGTCATCGCCCTCGGCACGGCCATGGCGGCGGCGCTCGTCTTCGACCTCTCGGTGGCGCTCGGGGCGTTTTTGGCCGGCGTGGTGGTGAGCGGCTCCAAGCTGTCGCACCGCATCGCGGCCGAGGCCATCCCTTTCAAGGACCTCTTCTCCATCATCTTCTTCGCCTCAGTGGGCATGATGGTGAACCCCGTCACGCTCGCGGCGCACGTGGGCGAGCTCATCGCGCTCGTGGCGCTCATCATGGTGGGCAAGTGGCTCATCAACATGGTGCTCGGCGTGGTGCTCTCCGCCGGCCTGCGCGGCACGCTCACCGTGGCGGCGGGGCTCTCGCAGATCGGCGAGTTCTCGTTCATCATCGGGCAGACGGGCATGGCGCTGGGCGTGCTCTCGTCCGAGCAGTACACGCTCATCCTGGGCGGCGCGGTGGTGTCGATTGCGCTCAACTCGTTCGCGTTCAAGCTCATCGACCCGCTCGAGCGCTGGATCCGCGCCCACGGGCGGCTCGCCGCGCTGTACGAGCGCCACGTGCACCGCTTCGAGGAGCCGGCGAGCGACCTGCACGGGCACGTGGTCGTGGTGGGGTACGGCAACGCCGGCCGCTGCGTGACCGAGGTGCTGCACAACCTGGACGTCCCGTGCCTCGTGGTGGAGCGCGAGCTCGAGGTGGCCGAGGAGGCGGAGGCCGACGGGCTCTGCGCGCTCGTGGGCGATGCGGCGAACTCCGAGATCCTGGCGCATGCGCACCTGGATGGCGCGCGCGTGCTCGTGATCGCGGGCGGCGGGGACGCGGCGGCCGAGGTCATCGCGCACGAGGCCCGCTCGCTCGCGCCCGGGCTGCACATCGTGACGCGCGCGGCGGACGCGGACGGGCTGGCCGCGCTCGTGGCGGCGGGTGCCAACGAGGTGGTGCGGCCGGAGCTGGAGGGCGGCATCGAGCTCATGCGGCACACGATGATCGACCTGGGCTACACGCCGCGCCAGATCGAGGGCTATGCGAACGAGCTGCGCGCGAGCGGGTACGAGGCGCTGGGCGACGGCGCCCAGGCGGCGCGGCGGCGCGCGTTCGCGCGGCTTGCGGCCTCGCTTTCCGAGGTGGAGCTGGAGTGGGTGCCCGTGGACGCGCGGAGCATCGCGGCGGGGCGGACGCTCGGCGAGCTCGACCTGCGCGCGCAGACCGGGGCGAACGCTGTCGCCCTGCGCCGCGACGGCGAGGTGACGCTCTTCATCGATGCCGAGACCAGGCTGTGCGCGGGCGACGCGGTGGGGCTCATGGGCACCGCCGAGCAGGTGGAGGCCGCCAGCCGTCTGTTCGCGTGAGTCATTGGGGACGGGTTCAATTGACTCACTGAGTCAAACGAACCCGTCCCCAATGACTCACCTCCGGCGGCTCCTTGACGACGTGTCAGCCCGCAACAGTCCTGTAACATTTCTTGACTCCACTCAACTAAAGCGACACAATCATCTTCGCCTACGGGCGTTGGGACGCGGCACGGGGTCGCGCCCGATCGGAACGAGAGGTTGCTCTGCGATGCATGCTTACCTACTAATTTCGGGTGAGATTATTAGCTAGCGCGGGTTGGATACTGCCAGCCCGCGCGCTTCGCGGGCGGCTGTGAGACGAGGGCCGTCGTATATCGAGGCCCTCGTTTTTTTTGTATCTGCCCGCGCTCGCGCGAATGCCCGCTGCCGATGCGCACGGCGGCGGATGTGGATCGCATCGCTTCGGGAGCTCCAAAGGGAAGGATCGTGAAATGAACGGAATGATCGTCGTCGCGGTGGCTGCGGTGGTGCTCGCCGCCGGCTACCTGCTCTATGGACGATGGCTCGCCCGCACCTGGGGCGTCGACCGCGAGGCGCTCACGCCCGCCAAGCGCATGGAGGACGGCAAGAACTTCTCGCCCGCCTCATGCTTCACGGCGTTCTCGCACCAGTTCAGCTCCATCTGCGGCGCGGGCCCTGTGACGGGCACCATCGCCGCCATGATGTTCGGCTGGCTGCCGGTGCTGCTGTGGGTGCTCGTGGGCGGCATCTTCTTCGGCGCCGTGCACGACTTCGGCGCGCTCTACGCGAGCGTGAAGAACAACGGCAAGTCGCTCGCCCAGCTCGTCGAGAAGTACATCGGCCGCACGGGTCGCCGCCTGTTCCTGCTCTTCAGCTGGCTCTTCACCATCATCGTCATCGCGGCGTTCGTGGACATGGTCGCGGGCACCTTCATGGCGACCTTCGACGCCTCGGGCGCCGTGGACACCGCCGCGTCGTACTCGGGCGGCGCCGCGGGCACCATCTCGATCCTCTTCACCTTCGTGGCGATCGCCTTCGGTTGGATCAACCGCCGCTTCGGCCTCTCCGGCTGGAAGGAGTTCGTGCTCGCGGTCGCGCTCTTCGTGGCCATGTTCGCCGTGGGCATGCAGTTCCCGGTGTACCTCGATAAGTACGGCTGGTTCGCGGTCATCATGGTCTACCTGCTCTTCGCGGCCGCCATGCCCATCCAGACCCTGAAGCAGCCGCGCGACTACCTCACGAGCATCATGATGATCGTCATGATCGTGTGCGCGGTGCTCGGCATCTTCGTGCTCGGCGCGAAGGGCGAGGCCACCATGACCGCGCCCATGGTCGCCGACTTCTCCGCCCTCGCCGAGAACGGCAGCTACGTGTTCCCGCTGCTCTTCGTGTCCGTTGCGTGCGGCGCCCTCTCCGGCTTCCACAGCCTCGTCTCCACCAACACCTCCTCCAAGCAGGTTGAGAAGGAGCAGGACATGCTGCCCGTGGGCTACGGCGCCATGGTGCTCGAGTCCTTCGTGGGCGTGCTCGCCATCGTGGTCGCGGGTATCATGTTCACCGCGATGAACACCTCCGGCGCCGGCGGCGCGGCCGTGGGCACGCCGTTCAAGATCTTCTCCACCGGCGTGGCGAACGGCATGGCGGCCTTCGGCGTGAACGGCACGCTGGCCTCCGTGTTCATGACCATGTGCGTGTCGGCGCTCGCGCTCACGTCGGTCGACGCCGTGGCGCGCATCGGTCGCCTCTCGTTCCAGGAGTTCTTCGCCAAGACGAACGACGCAGCCGAGGATGCCGGCGCGAACGCGACCGGTGCGGCGAAGGTGTTCTCGAACACCTGGGTCGCGACGGTGCTCACCCTGGCGCTGGGCCTCGCCCTCGCCTTCGGCGGCTACAACAACATCTGGCCGCTCTTCGGCGCCTCGAACCAGCTGCTCGGCGGCATGACCATGATCACGCTCGCGGTGTTCTGCAAGTGCACCGGCCGCAAGGGCTTCATGCTCTACGTGCCCGTGGCGTTCCTGCTCGCGAGCACCTTCACCTCGCTCGTGCAGAGCATCATCGGCTGCGTGAACGCGCTGCAGACCTCCGGCATGGCGGTCATCGCGACGTCCGGCCTGCAGCTCGTCTTCGCGATCCTCATCGTGATCCTGGGCGTCATCGTGGCGTACAACTGCCTGAAGGAGCTCTTCACCAAGAAGGCCGGCTCGCTGCCGGACGAGGAGCCCGAGTGGTCGCAGATGGGCCTCGCGCGCTATGGCCACGGCCAGCACGCCGACGCCCCCGCCGCCGGCACCACCGAGCGCGCCTGAGTCATTGGGGACGGGTTCAATTGACTCAGCGAGTCAATGGGGACGGGTTCGATTGGCTCGTTGAGTCATCGGGGACGGGTTCGATTGACTCATCGGTCGGATTTCGCCGAGCGTCGGTGAATGAGCCCCGGTTGGCGCGGCCCCGTTGAACGGTCCCGCGTTGAACCATAGATAGCGCGAAGGGCGCGGTGATCAGGGAATCTCCTGGTCGCCGCGCCCTTTTCGTTGGCTGGGTGAGCTTCTCGCCCGCCTGCGCGCGTTTGGGGACGTGTTCTGTTCAACCCATGTTGCCCGCGCGCACCTGCCCGCGCGCCCGCGCTCCTACGCCCGCGCAGCCCGCTGCTTGCGCTGGCGGCGCTTGATGACCGTTCCCACCACGGTGAGCACGGCACCCGCCGCGACCGTCGCCGCGATGGCGAGGAACGCGAACGCGAATCCCTCCATGAAGAGCTCCGGCCACTCGGGCATGAAGCCGCTCACGGGGAAGCCCGCGACCTCGCTCATGTGCCCGTAGAGCAGCGCGGTGCCGCCCGTCACGCCGGCGGACATGCCCATGTAGCGCACGAGCGTGCCCAGGCTGCCGGCGAAGCCCAGGTCCTTCTGGTCGACCGAGCCCATGATGCGCGAGTTGTTCGGCGACTCGAAGAGCCCGTCGCCCAGGGCCATGAACATGAGCGTGGGGTAGATGCGCAGGATGGGCGCGCCGGCGGGGAGCATGCCCGCGAGCGCGATGCCCGCGCTGTAGACGACGAGGCCCGCGAAGCAGGGGATCGTGGTGCCGATGCGGTCCGAGAGCGCGCCGGCCACCGGGCTCGCGAGCGCCATGGCCACGGGGATGGCGGTGATGACGAGCCCCGCGACGTCCGACGCGTAGCCGCAGGCGTCCTGCAGGTAGAAGGGCAGGATAAACTCGGTCGCGCCCACGGCGAGGTAGCAGCAGAACATCGCGACGAGATTGAGGCTGAACACCGGGTTGCGCAGGAGCTCGATGCGCACGAGCGGGGTCTGCGCGCGGCGCTCCACGCGGACGAAGGCCGCCAGGAGCACGAGGCCGCCCGCGAGCAGCGCGCCGGCGAGCGCGAGCGACCCCGAGCCCGCGGCGTTGATGGCGAAGAACACGAGGAAGATGGCCGGCGCCATGAGCAGCGCGCCGGGGATGTCGAAGCGCGCGCCGGCGTCGGGGGCGCTCGTGGGGGAGGGGTCGGCGCCCGCCGCGGCATGCTCGCCCGCCATCCCCGTCTCGCGCGGCAGCGTCTTGAGCCCGATGAGGAACGACGCCGCGCCGATGGGCACGTTGATGAGGAAGATGGACTCCCACGGGAACACCGCGACAAGCACGCCGCCCACCACGGGGCCGCACATGAGGCCGAGCGAGACGAACGTCCCCACGATGCCGAGCGCCCGCCCGCGCTCGCGGCTGGGGAAGGCCTCGGTCACGATACCCATGTTGTTGGCCATGGCGCACGAGGCGCCGAAGCCCTGCACGACGCGCGCGCCGATGAGCATGACGAGCGTGGAGGAGAGCCCGCACAGAAGCGAGCCCAACGAGAACAGCACGACGCCCAGCTGGAAGAGCCGCACCTTGCCGTACAGGTCGCCCAGGCGGCCGAACACGAGCACGGTGACGCAGCAGACGAGCAGGTACATGCTCGAGACCCACTGGATCTGGCTGGCGGTGGCGCCGAGCTCGCGCTGGATGGAGGGCGCGGCGACGTTGACGATACTGCTGTCGAGGGTGGACATGAACGTCATGATGACGACGGTGAACAGGACGACCCATTTATTGGTGCGGCGCGGGAGCTCGGCTGCCCTCGCAATGTCGTTTCGGCCGGTATCCGTCGTGTTCGTGCGGCTCACGTGTCCCTGCTCCCTTCCCGTGCGCGCGGTATGCGGCGTAGCGCAAGCAGATGGTAGCAGAATCCGTGGGGGTGGCGACGAGGGACGAATGGGGTGGGGGGATGCGGGCGTCGAGGCGTTACGGTGGCGCGGGCTGGAGCGCAAGCGCGGGATGGGGCGCGGGCGCGCGGGATGTTCGCCCGCCGCCGCTCCGTCCTAGAAGATCGCCGCGGCGAGCGCCGCGAGCACGGCGAGGAACGCGACGTTCCACACGGTGAAGAGCTTGAAGTAGAGCCCCTTCTCGCGCGGGAGCACGAGCGCGACCTGCTTGTATGAGATGAGGCTCGCCATCGAGGCGATGAGCGTGCCCAAGCTGCCGAGGTTCGTGCCCACGATGAGCGCCGACCAGGCGGACGTGAAGCCGGAGAGCAGCAGCGCAGCGGGCACGTTCGAGAGCACCTGGCTCGCCGCGACGGACACCGCGAGCTCGTGGCCGTCGATCATCTGCGCCAGGAAGGCGTCGATGGCCCCGATGCGACCGACGTTGCCCACGAACACGAAGAAGGCGACGAAGGTCAGAAGCAGGGCGTAGTCCACGTGCAGGAGCGCGCGGCGGTCTGCGAGGAGCGCGACGGCGACGGCGGCCGCGACGGTGGCCTGGTAGGGGACGATGCGCGCGACCGAGAGCAGGGCGAGGGCGAAGAGCGCCGCCCACGGGGCGATGCGCAGCGGCGAGGGGGCGGGGTCGAGCGCGTCGGTGGCAGCGGTGGCGCTCGCGGGCAGCGCGGGCTCGACGTCGCGGGTGTTCGCGCGCGCGGTGCCATGGGCGCCGCTGCCCGTGCCGTTCTCCTGCAGCTTGCCGAAGAGCGCGATGGCCACCACGAGCAGCCCGAGCGAGGCGGCCGCATAGGGCAGCATGAGCAGCACGAACTCGACGATCCCCATGTGCGAGGCGCTGTAGAGGTAGAGGTTCTGCGGGTTGCCGATGGGCGTGAGCATGCTGCCGAGGTTCGCCGCGATGGTCATCATGACGATGGTGAAGCAGGTGTGGCGCGCGTCGCCGAGCGAGCCGAGGGCGAGCAGCGCGAAGGGAACGAACGTCACGAGGGCGACGTCGTTCGTGATGAGCATGCTCGAGAAGAAGGCGAGCAGCGTGAGCGCGAGGGCAAGGCGCCGAGGGCCGCGGACCACGCCGAGGAGCTTGCGGCAAGCGATGCGGAAGACGCCGAGGCGCGAGAGGCCGGTCATGATGGTCATGAGGCTGAAGAGCATGCCGATGGTGCGGAGGTCGACGTAGTCGGTATAGGCGGCGTCGGGCGGGACGACGGCGCACGACGCGAGCGCAAGCACGATGGCGATGACGAGCACGGGGTCTTTCCGCACGAGCGCGCGCGTTCCGAGCGCGATGCGCATGAACAGGTCCAAGGCTTCCTCCTAACCGCAAGCCGCCATCCTAGCACATGAGTCATTGGGGACGGGTCCGTTTGACTCGCTGAGTCATTGGGGACGTGCTCGTTTGACTCACTGAGTCATTGGGGACGTGTTCGTTTGACTCACTGAGTCATTTGAACCCGTCCCCATTGACTCGCTGAGTCAATTGAACCCGTCCCCAATGACTCGGCGGTATCATGGATGGGTTCACAGGAAGGAGCCTCATGGCACAGAAGCTCACGGAGCAGGAGCAGCGAACGCTCTCCGCGCTCACGAAGGCGCTGAGCAAGAACCTGCCGGTCGCGCTGCGGAGCGCGTCGGGCGGGATCGCGAGCAAGATGGTGCGCCTGCATAAGGAAACGATGGACGAGGACGAGCTCACGCGCATCCTCGCCGCCTACGGGGACGACGGCAGCGCGCTCGAGCAGCTCGTCGAGGCCGGGGTGCTCGTCGCGGTCGACGGCGGGTACGCGATCGGCGAGCTCTCCCAGCAGCTGGCGGTGCGCGGCGCGACGGAGCTCGCCGGGCCGTCCGCCCAGGGTTCGACCGACCTTGCGAAGCCCGCGAAGCGCCGGGCGCGCGGCCGGCGCGGCGACCGGGACGCCTCCGAGCAGCCCGCGGCGGCCAACCAGCCCGCACCCGTCGATCAGCCCACCGCCAAGTCCCCCCACATCCACCGACCGCCCCGGAGCCCCCGCGCCGCGCGACCCCGCCACGCCGCGCCCGCGCGAGTCGAACGCCCTCGCGAAGGCGGCGTGCGTGCGCAAGCAGACGCCGGAGCTCAACGCGATCCGCCTCAAGATCATCGACCTCGACCCGCGCCTGTGGATCAACGGCTGGCTGCTCAGCACGCCCTCCGCGTACACCGCCTTCGAGCGCGAGCTGCGCGCCCTGAGCGCGGCGATCGACGGCGAGCCGACCATCGGCGACGGCACCCTCACGCGCCGCGAGCTCTCGTATCGCATCTTCGGCAACGAGAAGTTCCTCGCCATCGAGGGCGAGGGGACGAAGCTCTTCCGCCTCATGGGCGTGGCGAACCTGCTGCGGTGCAAGCAGACGCCGAAAGTCGAGGTCGTGTACTACGTCCCGAAGCCGAAGAAGCACCTCAAGCTCGTGGTCTCCGAGAACCTCGACCCGTGGAGCAACGTGCGCGACGCCCTCTACCTGCACGGGCGCAAGCGCATCCTGGGCAAGCGCGTGCACGGGGCGATCTTCGGCAACGGGCATCTCGTGCGAGGTGCCTCCAAGCTGCGCGATTGCCTGGAGAGCCTGGGCGCGGAGCAAGTCACGCTCAGGTATTGGGGCGACCTCGACCGGGCCGGGTTCGATTTGCTGGCGAGCCTGGTGGAGCTGACGGACGGGCGCGAGGACGTGACGGTGGAGCCGTTCGTCCCGGCGTACCGGCTCATGCTCGCGCGCGCGATGAAGCGCCGACCGAACCCGCTCGACAACGAGGCGGTCGACCAGCACGTTCCCTACGAGCCGGGCCTCGCGCTGCTGCGGCCGTACCTCACGGACGACCAGGCGCGCTACCTCGAGGCGCTGCTCGAGGCCGATCGGCTCATCCCGCAGGAGATCGTCACGGCGGCGGATTTGTAGGGGTGAGCGGGAGCCTTGTAATCGATGAACCCGGTTGGGTATAATCGAACAAGTACCAGCGAAGCCCGTTCGTGGTTAACGAGGCGCGGGCGGCGCAGGTGCTAACGATTCAAAAGCCCGGTGCCAGCCGGGCTTTTTTATCTCCCTTCGCTATCCGCTTTGTGCTTATGTTCCTTCCATAGTTCGCGTATCAAACGGGCTATGCTCGCGATGGATGCGATGGCACGAAGGATTTCCAGAAACGTGTTCATAGGCTTTGCCCCTCTCTCGAGAAGCGCCGCCCGCACGCGGACTTCGCTGGCGAAATGATGCTAGCATCGCGTCGAGACAGATCTCCCACGTTGAGCATCGTTGATGGGCGCTGTATTGAGTTAGACGGTCGAACAGAGCCGGGCGAACGGGATGCCTGGCACAGAAAAGCGGCGGGAGCCCGGTCTTGCGTCGCCGACCTCATCGAGTTCTAACGCTGAGCTGGCTGTAACCAACGCGATGTCGCCGGACGGCTAGAATGCGACGCGGGTAAAGTCGGAGGCCACATGGCGCACGCGGTATACCAGCACTATCTTGCGGTGCTCATCCGTTCGATAAAACGCCTTGTAGCGACCGTAGTTCGCGCTTCGGTATTCGTGTGCCGGCAGGTAGCCATCGGGAAACTGGTAGATGGCATGCGCGTAGGGATTGCGACATATCGCATTGAAGAGCGCTTCAAGGCCATCGAGCACCGCATCGGCGCGGTCCTCGTCCCCGCTGTACGAGTACACGTAGTCCCAGATGTCCTCCAGGTCGCATGCTGCGTCCTCAGTGATTTCCCACTGCCACATGCTTACTGCTCTTCGCGTCGTTGCGCTCGGCGAGCGCGCCATTCATCCGCCGATAGCGCACGCAGCTCGCCCTTCGCCTCGCGCGCCTCCGTCTCGAGAATCGATCGCGCGATCATGCGCTCTTGCTCGCGCGCCGACGCGTTCCACTCGTCGTAGTCGACCATCGCCCAACGGGGGCGCCCGTTCTGCGTGAGTACGACAACCTCGCCGGCATCCGTATACTGGGCAACGCTCTTCACGTCTGCCCGAAAATCGCTCACCGGTACGATCTGGGGCATAGAAACCTCCCGATAGAAGAAATTTCTTCTAAGTATACCCTAGGGAATCTATGGAATCTGCTGGGTGTATGCCGCTGCCACATGGGGGGTAGCAGTGCGGTGTGAGCTTGAAACGGCTGGAGCTATGTTGTTCGAAGGAAAAAGTAGGGACATATACCGTACGGCATTTCGATATAATAAAAAACTACCTGCGTTTCCGCAGGTAGTTTAAAGTTCTTGGTCGCGGGGGCAGGATTTGAACCTACGACCTCCGGGTTATGATGGGCTTAAATAATATCGCCTGATAAAGCACCCTGTCACAGTATTTCACCTGATAAATCGCAGTTTCGCTTTTCACGCTATTTAACCCCATTTCACCATGTTTCACCGCCTGATGTACATACAATCGTACATACAACTTTGCGAGACTTTCACGGAATTTAACCCTGTTTCACCTGCTCGCGGAGCGCCGTCAGGTCGGTGAAGTCGGTGTAGCGAGACCGGTTCATCTCGGGCGAGTGGCCGAAGTAGGCAGCGCGGCGCTCGACCGGCACGTGCTTGTCAGCCCACTCGGAGTTGAGCGTTGTGCGCCACACGTGCGTGCCCACCTCGCGCAGAAGCGGGATGTCGAGCTCGTCTGCGAGCTCGTCGTAGAACGCGCGGACGGCCTTCTGGCAGTTACCACGTTCCCACACCTTGCCGGTCACGGGCGTGGGGAACAGCGGGGTGTCGGGCTCCTTCGGGAGTCTCCGCAGGCGGCGGCGCAGGCGCTTGACCACGCGCTCGTCGAAGACGGGCACCTCGCGGCCACGCTTGGTCTTCGACGCCTCGGGCAGCACCTCGAGAATGAACATGCCGTCGCGCGTGTAGACGTTCTCGCGCTTGAGCAGGCGGCACTCGCCGACGCGAAGGCCGCAGGTGGCCTGCGTGAGCGTCATGTCGATCAGGTTGAGCCGTTTCGCGGTCATCTGCTCGGCGGACCAGCGCTTTCGCGCGGGCGCATTCGGATCCATTTTGAGCAGGTGGTTGACCACGCGGCGGCGCTCCTCCGCGCTCAAGGCCTGCCCGCCCTCGGGCTTGTCCTCGCCGCGGTGCGGCTTGACCATCTCGTCGGGCACCGTGACCTCGAGCGTGAGCGGGCGAAGCGGGTTCGATGCAATGACCTGCCGGTTGCGCGCGACCTCCATGACGTAACGGCTCACGATCTTGGCGGCCTGCTTTGCTGACGGGTTGCCGTGATTCACGGCAATATCCTTGAATATGCTGCTGAGCGTCGCCGGCACGATGGCATCCTTGATGAGCATGCCTTGCGTGCGCTCATGGAAGAGAGTGAGGCAGCGCAGGTAGCGCGCCTGCGTCCTCGGCCTGAGCGGCGAGGCGTACTCGTTGGCCTTGACGCTCGCGATGCAGACCTTATCGACGAACTCGCCCATGTCGTTGTACATGTTCCAGTTGCCGCTGCCCGGCAGAAGGTGTAGGTCGCGCAGCTTCCGCGCGTGCGCCCGCGCCTGCTGCGTGCACGCGCGGGTGTCGTTCCCGACCGTGCGGGTGCAGTGCTTCGATACGGTGCCGTCGAGGTTGATGTACCATTGCATTTCACAAAAGGTCTTCTTGTACGTGACCTTGTGACCATTGACGGTCTTGGTTTTCTCCTTGGTGTATTTTCTCGGCTTCGATTCGGCGATGTTGTCTTCGCCGATTTCCAAACGTCGACGTGACATAGATGCTCCTTAGAGGTCTGATGTACATACAATTCTAGCGCAAAATGCGATTGACGCGTGATGAGCGTAGTGATACATTAAGCGTGAACCGTATACAGCAGGGGCGGCGGGATGACCACCCGCTAAGTCTCGAAGAGCATCGCTCCATAAGCACCGGGGTTCGTCGTCCGGCCGGAGCACTCGCCGACCGCTCGGCACAGGATGTGCAGCGGTGAACCGCGACAGCGCGGAAGGACTGGCGACCGAGCCCCGCTTTTTGGTAAATGTCGAGCTGCCGAAACCGACCCTAGAAGGGGGTGTGGTTTCGCATGGCGACTCCATCGCTTGTAACAAAGGAAGGTAAGGCGTTCATCGTCAGCATTGACGATCTCGACGTCCTCGCCGTCGACGAGCACCGCGCCGCCGAGATGCTGTCGCTCTCGGTCGGCACGCTGCGCAATTGGCGCTGCCGTCGCTCGAAGAACGGCCCGAAGTGGGCGCGTCTCGGCGGCCGCGTCGTGTACCCGGTTGAGTGGCTCAAAGAGTGGTTGAACAGCTGCATTGTGCAGGGTTAATCGAGGGCGGTGCTTCCTATGCATAAAACGGAAGAAGTCCGCCCCACGCCTGCCAGCGTATCCGGGACGGACCCCAACACCAAACCTAGTTGTGATATTACTACAACTAATGATTTGGACATACTTATAAGTAGAACTAATAGCGAAGAACACGCAGCGCACACGTCTGCCGACGCGACCGATGTGGTCGACGACGCCCCCGAGTCCGTGGCAGCGGACGACGAGGCGATAGACCTCAATGCTCAGTCCGCGTCGGAGGACGACGGGCCGGACGCTGACGGCTATTACCGCGTGAACCGCTATATCCGCGCGCGCCAGCCCAAGATCATGTCGAAGTCGCTATTCCAGATCAGCGTTTCGCAGCTCGTGGTCGACGACATCGTCGCCAAAGCCACGAACATGAAGGTCGATCTTCCGCCGTTACCGAAGAAGCTCGATGACGAGGACGAGATGGAGCGCTGGAACGACGAGTACGCGGCGTATCAGCGGCAGATCATGCCGCCGGCGTTCGCATGCGAACAGCTCGTGCCCGAGTTCCGCCGCTACTGCGAGAAGTGGGCCGACGGCCGCTTCCCGGGCGCGAAAGAGTCCATGGCCGTCATCGACGCCGTGCTCAAGCGCGAGACGAGGGTCTACGACCCGAAGCAGAAGAAGAACCCGTGGGCCAAGGTGCCTTCGGGCATGATTCCCTTGTATCAGCGCGACTACGATAAGCGCGTCAATCCGGGCCATTTCTCGATGCCCTATATCGTTGCCCAGCTGCTCATGTGGGAGGGCGAGTCGTTCGGCTCCCGTTACATCTACGGCGTGGACGGCGAGCGCGGCGAGGGCATGTTGATGCAGCGCGACACGTCGAACCGGGGCCCGTACCGCATCATCGAGGCACCCCTCGGCCCGAAAGAGGCGAGCCCCGAGCTCATGCAGATGGTGCAGCCGTTCCTTCCGGGGTGCACGCACGAGACGGCCATCGAGGTCTACAAGCAGCTCGTGCAGCTCGTGCCGCATATCTCCGTGAAGCGCGAAGATTCGCGTCTTGTTGCGCTAGGCAGTGGGTGGATGATTGACCCGGTGACGAAGCGCGGCCGCCGCATGACCGATGACGACGTCATCAATGGTTGCCTCGCCGGCCTCACGTTCGGCTGCAACGAGGATGGCACCATCGAGCGCGTGCCCTACCCTTACATCTGCGAGGACGGTACCGTCATCTACGACGACCCGACCTTGGCCGAGGAGCACGGCGGCGTGGCGTTCGACCCGCTCTCGTGGCTCGAGCAGATCATGCCCGACCCGCTCGGGCGCGAGGCATGGTGGAGCGTCGTGCAGGCATCGGCGACCCCCGCCGTAGACCGCTCGCAGGGCGTGATTATCAACGGAAAGCCGCGCGCCGGAAAGGGCACCACGCTGGAGATCATCCGCGAGGCCTACGGCGACGAAGACGCCCGCCGCGGCGTCATCGCAGGTACGGCGCTCGACCAGATGGGAAAGCCCGAGTACGTCACCATGACGCGCGGTGCATCGGTGCTGTTGAGCGACGAATCGAACCCATCGGGCTACGTCAACGACTCCGGATATATCAAGGCCTGGATTACGAACGACATCATTGTGTCCCGAGACCTGTACAAGAGCGCCGTCATGTGGCGCAACCATGCCCTCGGCATCTGGTGCCTGAACAGCGAAGTTGGATTCAACGACAAGTCCGAGGCCATGTACACGCGCATGTACATCATCCAATTCACGCAGAGCTGGGCGGGCCGCGAGGATCGTCGGTTGCGCGATTGGGCGAAGCACCCGGCCGTCGTGAATTGGATCTACTACCACGCCATCGCCGAGATGGACTTCATTGGGAAGTTCGAGGAGAACGCCTACACGCTCGCCGCGAAACAGAAGTACCAGTTCGCGACCGACCCGTTGCGTCAGTTCGTCGAGGAGGAGCTGCCGAAGCTCGGCAAGAGGACGCCGCTCGAGCAGCTATATGACATGTACAAGTGCTGGGCTCAGCACAACAACCCGACGGGCAAGCCTGTCGGCAAAGCCAAGTTCTGCGACAGTCTCGAGGAGATCGTCGAGAAGGGCAACAAGTTCTACGTGCCCCGCGATTCCGCAGGTAAACGTGCGGCCTACGACGTCCGCAAGAACTGCAACCCGGACGAGTCGGCGCAGTACCTCGAGGACGCGACGCTGTACTGCACGCGACGTGAGAGCGGCGAGTGGACGCCCGCGAAGCTCCATGCATGGTGCCGTCGCTCGACGCTCCCTGACAGCCGCAAGCGCGGGTGGCTCTTCCGCGTGGACGACGGTCCCGACGGCGGTGACAACGGCTCCGATGACACGCCCGAGACCATGCCCGACGACATGTCTACGTGCACGTTCGAGGAGGCGAAGCCGCTGTTGGATGCCGTCGAGGCCTCCGGGGCGTCCATCATCGCCGACGTGGGCGGCGAGCTCGACCCCATCGAGCCCTATTGCGCGCCTGCGACCGAGCGGGAGTGGGTCGCGGCTGGTCGCGTGAGCGCGCTGCTGAAAAGCGAGGGCCTGTTCCCGATCGGCGACTACACCCCCGTCGGCACGGGCCGCAACGCGCCGAATAATCACGCGGGCCGTGAGCTGATGCTGCACGTGCCCGGCATCGGCCCGTGCGTCCTCACGCCGGACTACCCCGATCGCGCCCGGAGCGAGCTGCTGAGCCGGATGCAGAGGGTCACGACCGACGATATTCTCCGCATCAGCGAGGACGATACGAGCAACGAAACCCCAGCTCAGGCGACCGACCTACTCTCAGCGCCCGCTGACGGCGAGGAGAAGGCCCCCGCGTCCACCGGTGAGCCCGCCCATGCGAACGAGCCGCCAGCAGGCTCTGAGGCGGTCACGCCGCCCGATGACGCGCAGCAGGATGCCACGCAGGAGTCCGCCGAGCCGGCACCCGGCCCCGACCCCGCCCCGAGCGCGCCCTAGCGCTCACCCTCCACGAACCAGCCCGCGCGCCTCGCGCGGTGCGCGGGCTTCTAACCACCCTCAACGAACGATTGGAGTTTCATCATGACCATCCCCACCACCCACGTCGTGTCTATGCGCGACTTCGGCCGCGGCGCGCTCCGCGACGCGCTGCGTCACGCGGGCGCATCCGACGAGGCCCTGCAGCGTCTTCGCCGCGGGTTCGCCGAGCTCGACGACGTGCAGGAGCAGATTCGCGACGTGCTCGACGCGTCCTACACCAACGAGGCGGTGCGCGCCGCCAGAGATTATTACGACTGGTTCGTCGACGATTCGGTCTTTGACGAGATTGAGCAGGAGTACCAAGACGAGCTCGACCAGCTCGGCAGCGTCGAGGACGGCATCGAGGACGCCCTGCGCGAGCAGGTGCGCGACATCATGGCCGGACTCGGCGCCGACGGTGCCGTCGAGGCGATGGGCCACGTGCTGCGCGCGTACGTCGACCTCTACGGCCGCGAGACCGGCCTCAAGCCGCCGCAGATCCGCTGGGACTCGACGGAGGAGACCGCCGCCTAGCGCCCATCCCGCCCGCCGGCGAGCGCGAGCGCCGCGTGCGCGTGGGATGCACGAGTGCATCCCACGGTGGACGACCTCAAGCGTGCGGCGAAGGCTGCGCACGCGACGAGCGAAGAGTAACAGCGAACGACGTTAAGGAGTGATGTGACGATGAGCGAGCAGATGACCGAGAGCACCGAGCAGCAGACCGTTATGGATGCTGCCGATGTGCGCGAGGGCACGGCGGACGTGACCGCGAACGAGGCGGCCGTGGGTGCCGACGGGGTCGCGGACAAGTCCGCCGCGGGCGCGGAAGACGGCGTCGAGAAGACGCGGCTCGAAGCGGCCGAGGAGCGTGTTGCAGAGCTCGAGGGTCTTCTCGAGCATCAGGACGCGAAGATTCAGAAGGTGAAGGCGGATCATCGCCGACGCCTGAAGAATCTGAACGCCGAACGCAACACGCTCGAGCAGGCGCTCGCTTCTGCGCGCATCGCAGCGGAGAACGAGCGCCTGCGCTCCGAGCTCGAGCGCATCCGTCGCGCGGGCTCGGGCGCGTGAGCGTCGCTGCGGGCATCAGTCCCGCATACGGCGCGCACGCGCAGCGCGGCGAGCGAGCACGGCAGTCCCCCGTGGGTGGGGCGTGAGTGCACGCGAGGCCGCGCATGTGTCGCCGCGCCGTCGACGTTGTGAGCGCATCCGCGCGAGCAACAAGACGGGCGCGGCGACACGAGGCGGCGAGCACATCGGTGCGAGCGGCTTTTGGGACGGCGCATCGTCGCCGGCCGAGGGGGTGCCCCTGCGGCGGGGAGCGCAGCTCCCTGAGAGCAGGCCCATCGACGTTTTGGAGCCGCATCATGCGGCGTAAAAACGTCTATGGGCGCACATCTTAGACGTTTGCGCCGCGGGGTTCTCCCGCAGCGTCAAACCCAGCGCCCCTTGGCGCACGCACTCGGCTCGCCGAGGGCGTCTTGTCAGCACGCGAAGCGTGCGGAGCGAAGCCCGAGCCGTTGCTCGGAGCGAGCGTTTTCGCCTCAGCGGGCCCATGCCCGCATGAGCACGCGAGCTCCGCGAGCGGGCGCGTTCGCTCCACGCACGCCTTTGCGTGCCAAGCGCGGCGAGCGTTGTGAGCCGCGCCTCATGTCCCTGCGAGCCGATGCTCGCGATGTTGTTGCTCACGGGCTCATGCCCGCGAAGAGATCTGTTCACGCCTCATGGCGGAAGGAGATGGTCACAGATGTCATTCGGATGCGGCGTTACCGCGGCGAAGCTCGCAGCCCCCGGCGCGCCCCGCTCGAAGAACTCGATCCCTTACGACAAGGCATGCGAGGAGTTCGGCGACGAGCGCGCGAGCGTGTCGGACAACCTCGACACGTCGCGCTCGCACATGAACACGTACTCGTTCCCGGAGGGGTGCGGCACGTCGGGCGCGGCGCTCGCCGACTGGTTCGTGCAGAAGCGCGACGAGTACTCCGCGAAGCGTCAGGCCGAGGGCGGGCGAAAGCTCTCCGCGCTCGCTCCCGTCGGCGGCGCGTTCATCATCACGCCGGACGAGGAGGAGGTCGCGACGTGGGACGCGAAGACGCGCGAGAAGTTCGTCGAGGACGCGCTCGAATCGCTCGGCATATGGATGGGTCACGGGAAGAGGCACGAGCCCGACGCGTACGCCGTCCACGTCGACGAGGGCGCGATGGCCGAGCGCGGCCTCACGCGCTCAGACGAGCTCGGCGACTGCGGGCTTCACATCCACGTCGCGGACCGCATGCTGACCGAGGACGGGCACTATCTCTCGCGCGAGACGATGAGCCCCGGGCGCATCCGCGAGATGCACCGCGTCTTCGTGCGCGAGATGAAGTCTCGCGGCTGGGACATCACGGAGCACAAGTCGGCCGCGCAGCACAAGCGCGACGGCGACGATGTGCTGCCCGCGGGCATGAGCGCGAACAAATTCAAGCGCGTGCGCAAGTGGGAAACGAAGAAGAAGCGCGAGCTTCAGGCGGAGCGCGAGGGGCTCGATGCCGACAAGTCGCAGCTCGCAGAAGGTCAGGCGACGCTCGCCGAGGGCCAATCGCAGCTCGCCGATGATCGTGAGGCGCTCGAGAGCGACCGCGAGCAGCTGAACAGCGACCGCACGAAGCTCGCCGATGATCGTGAGCAGCTGGGCCTCGACCAGCAGGCGCTCGAGGACGCGCGGGCACGGCTCAAGGCCGACGAGGACGCGCACGCCATGCGCGTCATGCGCAGCCATCGCGCGCTCAACCGAGCGCGCGCGGCGAACGCCATCGACCGCGAGGGCTGGGAGCCGCCAACGACGGCCAAGCTCTTCACGCCGGCGCAGCTCGCGGGCAACGCGCTCGCGCTGTGGCGGCTCGTCTACGAGGGCGACGGCTCCGGCCTCACCGGCGACTGGGCCGACCTCTCGCGGTACGAGGACGAGAGCGGCGAGCTCGACGTCGAGCAGGCACGCGCCCTGCTCGACACCGCCATGACCGGCGCGCTGGGCGGCGACGCCGAAGGCTGCGCCGTCACGAGCGCCGAGGGCGCGTGGTGGGTCACGGACGTGCCGGCCTCCGCGCGCGACGAGCTCTACGAGAGCGACCGCGCCCAGGCCGTCCGCCGCTACGCTCGCGACGAGCTGCAGCCGCGCCTGCTCGTGCTGAACGAGCGCGGCGAGGACGTCAACGAGCCGCAGCGGGGCGTCGAGGGGAAGTCCGACCTCGTCGCGCAGTGCATCCAGCAGCTCGAGGTCGACCAGCGCTCGCTCGACGAGCGTGCGGCCGAGCTCGACAGCCGCGAGACCGAGTTCGACGAGCGCAGCGCGAACCTCGACCAAGAGCTCGCAGAGAAGAGGCGCGAACTGAGCGTTGCCAAGACGGAGCTCGAGACGACGAGCCGCGCCGTCGAGGCGCGAAGCGCCGACCTCGCTTCGGCGAACGAGGAGCTCGAACGCGCCCACCGGGACGCGGCGGGCGTGCGAAGGGCGGCCGAGCGCGACGCTGCCGACATCCGCTCCGACGCCCGCGCCAAGGCGTACGCAGAAGCGAAGACGGAGGCGGGCGGGCTCATCGATCAGTTCCTCGGCGGCGTGGTGGGTCGCGCGTCGAGCATCGCCTACCACGTGCTGGCGTTCATGCGCCGGGAGATGGACCTCGGTCCTGCGTTCGACGCCGCCGCGAAGACCTGCATGGATACGCTGAACAGCCTGTCCGATCAGGACGTGCGCGACGCCCAGTGGGGCGCTGACCCGAAGGCGAGCAACACCAACCGCATCCAGCGCGGCGTGGCGAGGTTCTTCCGCGAGAAGCTGAGCGGCAGGCTGGACGAGGTTGCTCGCGAGAGCGGGTCCGTGGGCACCACGTCCTCGAACCCCCATCCCGCGCTTGAGCGCGACGGCGGATACGGCGATTCAGGGGGTGCCCAGCGGCGCTGACGGCGCGTGCGTGAGCGGCCGGGCACTACCGTACGCGCTCGCCCGCATCGGGCTGTCAGCGGGCTTCCAGGCACCGCATACGCGTTTTAGCTGCGTGATCGCGAGTTTTCTATCCCGAGCTCGCGTGCAGAGAAGACGGGTATCGTGGCGGAAACGACAAGATTTCGAAGGAGGTGATTTTGTTGGAGACTTCAACCATCAATCCCATGGAGGCACTCGTCGTCGAGGCCCTCCACGACCTCGGGGTGGACGACGGCGGCGTCGCCGACCTCACGGGCATGCACGTGCACGACATCGCCGTGATGGTCGCCGAGCGCGAGCGCCAGCGCGCCTACGAGCGCGGCCGCGCGCTCGCCCTGTCCGCTGCGAACGCCCGGCTCAACCGTCAGGTGGCCGTTCTCGAGCGTAAGCTCCAGGCCGCAGGCGAATAACGGCGCGGCGCACCGGGCCGCTGAGAAAAAAAGAAACGGGAGGCCATCGGCCTCCCGTTTCGCTATAGAGGGGTGTTCCCGGAAACCCGCTAGACGTCCTCCTCGATGACGACATAGGTCGCCACGACGCGGGCGGGGTCGTAGTACATGCTGGCGCCCTTCTCGAGGTCGACGGTCTCGCCCGGGCGGACGTACTCGACCGTGATCTCTCCGTAGTTGAACGCCTCGTCGTTCGTGCTGTCGTTGAAGCCTAAGGTCGCGGGGGTGCCGTCGGCGTTCTCGGCGCGCAGGTGGACGGTCGCGCGGCGCCAGCGGACGTCGGTGTTGTTGGTGATGGAGCCCGTGATGGAGCCGTCGGGCGAGAGCTCGATCTCGACGCCGCAGTCCTCGGGGGCGAGGAGCTGCTCGCCGCTCCCGAGCCCGCGGGTGCTGCCGACCTCGAACTCGATGTTCTCGACCTCGTCGAGCTGGAACTCCTGGGTGTCGCCCTGGTCGGGGGTGTAGCTCGCCACGACGCCGGAGGGGTACTCCGGGATGATCGTCACCGTGTTCTCGCCGGGCTGGAGGTAGGCGATGGCCCCGCCGTACACGCCCGGCTCCCAGGCGACGAGGTTGAGGTCGGCGTTGACGGTGCCCTCGTCGCCGTACTCGTCGGTGATGGCGATGTCGCCGGTCGCGTCGAAGCCGACGCCCGTCGCGATCTCGCCGGTGTTGTTGGTGATCGAGACCTCGAGGCGCGGGCCGAGGTTCCCGTCGGTGAGGAGCCTGACCTCGCCGACCTCGAAGTCCTCGTAGACGGTCTCGGCGGTGCCGCCCTGGTTCTGTTCGGCGACGTGGGCCGGCTTCGCGGTGAGCAGGCGCCACGCCGAAAAGCCCGCTGCCGCGACGAGGACGACTGCGACGGCGGCGACGAGCGGCTTCTTGGAGCGCTTCTTGGGCTTCTCGGGCGCTGCGGGCGCCGCTGCGGGCGCTACCCGGACGGGAGCGGGGGCGCTGCTCGCGGGCTCGCCGGGCACCTCGTAGATGGGTGCCTCGGGTGCGGCGGCTTCAGTCGCGGGGGCCGAGGCGGGCTCGGTGGTCGTGGGGAGCGCGGCTCCGCAGCTCGGGCAGAATGCCGAGCCCTCGGGGGATTCCTTGCCGCATTTCGGGCAGAACATGGTCTTCCTCCTCTGATCGTTTGCTTTCGAAAGGGGCTTGTCGCGGCGCGGGCGCCGCCGCGCTCCCGCGGCCTTACTGCGGCGCGGTGTACGCGTAGATGTTGCGCGCGGGCGTGCCGTCGTCCCAGCAGTTCGCGTAGGCGATGGTCTCGCCGTCCTGCTGGAACTCGATGTAGGTGGTGTACGCGTCCGCGCCCTCCCAGTAGGTGGGCTCGCCGACCGTGTAGGTGATAGACGGGTCGTCCGGCACCTTGAGCGCGGCGCGGGCCGTGGCGACGAACGCCGCCTCGTCGTCGGCGGGCTGCGCGGCCGCGGCTTCGGCCTCTTCGGTCTTGAGGGTGATGGTGGCGAAGTCGGGGTCGGTCACGCCGTTGGCGACGGAGACGAACGTGTCACCCTCGAAGTGGCCGTCGGTGGCGAAGAACGGCGCGCCGACGGCGAAGAGGTACACCCCGCTGCCGTCGGGCGCGGTGCCGACGTTCGTGGTGTAGCGGTCCTGCCAGGGGCCGCCCACGATGACGGTCTCTCCGCCCACGTTGCCGTCCATGCCGATGTTGGGCCCGGTGACGTGGAACTGGTACTGCACGGTGCCGTCGCCGTTGTCGACGGGGCCCTCGACGTACCACGTGCTCGCCTCGCCGCCCTCGCTGTAGGTCCAGCCGTCGGGCACGTCGACGTAGAACCATTCCGTCTCATAATCGTGCTGCTCTGCGGCCACCGGCTCGGCGGGCGTCTCCTCCGGCGCCTCGACCGGGGCGCTGCCCTCCGCGGGCGCGGAGCCCTCGGCCGCCGCGGATCCGGCCGACCCCTGCGAGCCGCCGCCG
>NZ_CAPF01000088.1:0-2357 GCF_000321165.1 Enorma timonensis | reverse complement strand
CGGCGGGCGACGCGGCGCGGGCGGCTGCGGGCGCGGCGTGTGCACCCGAGTCGGCGACGCGCGCGGCGGCGGCCGAAGTGGCCGCTGCGATGCCGGCATCCGAGGGCGCGCCCGCCGTCCCCGCTCTCTCGATGCGCGGCGTGTCGTTCGCCTACGCGGGCACCGACGAGCGCGTGCTCGAAGGGGTCTCGTGGGAGGTGCCGCAGGGTGCGTTCGCCCTGCTTGTGGGCGAGACGGGCTCGGGCAAGTCGACCCTGCTCTCGCTCGCCAAGCCCGAGATCGCGCCGGCCGGCGAGCGCGCGGGCGCGATCGAGGTGCTCGGCACGCCCGTCGAGGAGCTCGACGCCGCCGCCTCGGCCAGGACGGTGGGCTACGTCTTCCAGAACCCGGACAACCAGATCGTGTGCGAGAGCGTCTGGCACGAGATGGCGTTCGGCCTCGAGAACCTGGGCGTCGAGCAGGGCGAGATGCGCCGCCTCGTGGCGGAGACGAGCTATTTCTTCGGGATGGACCAGTGGTTCCGCGACGACACCGATGCACTCTCGGGCGGCCGCAAGCAGCTGCTCGCGCTGGCGTCGACGCTCGTGATGCAGCCGCGCGTGCTGCTGCTCGACGAGCCCACCGCGCAGCTCGACCCCATCGCCGGGAAGAACTTCCTGCACGCGCTCTTCCGCGTGAACCGCGAGCTGGGCTGCACCGTGGTGGTGGCGACGCACGAGCCGCGCACGATGCTCGACTACGCGACCTGCGCCTTCAGGCTGCGCGCGGGGCGTATCGAGCGTGTGGAGGACACAGGCGAGCTGCGCGCGCGTCCGGTGCTCGTCGAGGGGGCGAAGGCCGAACGGGCGGCGGCGGTGGCGCCCGCGCCCGAGTCTGCCGAACCGGCCGCGCCCGCCGCGTCGCTCGCGCGCGCGTGGTTCCGCTACGAGCGCGCCGGCGCCTGGGTGCTCCGCAACTTCGACCTGGCCATCCGCCCCGGCCGCATCCACGCGCTCGTGGGAGGCAACGGCTGCGGCAAGTCGACCGTCCTTTCCATCCTGGCGGGCGCGCGCTCGCTGCAGAAGGGCACGGCGCGCATCGAGGCGCCCTCGCGCGCGCTGCTCCCGCAGGATCCCCGCGCGCTCTTCGTGGAGGAGACCGCCCGCGCCGAGCTCATGGAATGGGCGCGCGCCGCGGGGTACACGCAGGGGGATGCGGACGAGATGCTCGGCGAGCTGGGACTTTCGGCCTGCGCGGAGCGGCACCCCTACGACCTCTCGGGCGGCCAGCAGCAGCTCCTGGCGCTCGGGAAGCTGCTGCTCATCCGCCCGCGGCTGCTCCTGCTCGACGAGCCCACCAAGGGGCTCGACGTCCCCGCGCGCCGCGCGATCGCCCGCATCCTCCGCGCGCGCCGCGCCGACGGGGTGACCGTGGTCATGGCGACGCACGACCTCGATTTCGTCGAGCAGGTGGCGGACGACGTGTCGATGATGTTCGACGGCGAGGTCGCGTGCACCGAGCCGAGTGAGGAGTTCTTCCGCGGAAATGTCTACTACCGACCGTAAGCATCGAGGGGAGCAGGCCGCGCCCGGGCACGGCGGGGCGGCGGGTGCCACCGAGCCGCGTCCCGCTGCGTCCGCCTACCGCGCGCGCCTGCTCGACCCGCTCGCCCTCGCGGCGGTCCCCGCCTGCATGGCGGCGACGGCGCTGCTCGCACCCGACCAGGCCGCGCTCATCATGCTCGCCGTCGTGGTGCTCACGCTCGGCCTGTTCTTCGTCGGCTACGAGGCGGACCGGCCGGGGCTCCGCCAGATCATGCCGACGGTCGTGCTCGCTGCCCTCGCTGCGGCGGGGCGCATCCTCTTCGCGCCGATCCCGGACTTCAAGCCGGTCTCGGCTATCGCGATCATCGCGGGCGCGACCCTGGGGCGCCGCAACGGCTTCGTCGTGGGCTCGCTCGCGGCGCTCACGAGCAACTTCTTCTTCGGGCAGGGCATGTGGACGCCGTGGCAGATGTACGCGTGGGGGCTCGTGGGGTACCTGGGCGGCGTGCTCGCGGACGCCGGGGCGTTCTCGCGCGCGGACGGCAGCGTGCGCAACGGCGCGCTCATCGCGTGCGGCGCGGCGTCGGCGCTGGTATATGCCGTGGTGATCGACGCGTACGACATCATCGGCTTTATGCACCCCATCACGGTGGCCGGCGTCATCGCCCGGCTCGCCGCCGCGCTGCCCTTCGATCTCACGCACGCCGCCGCCACGGTGCTCTTCCTGCGCGTGCTCTATGCGCCGTGGATGCGCCGCATCGACCGCGTGGTGCGCAAGTACGCCCTCCGCGGCTGAGTCATTGGGGACGGGTTCAATTGACTCAGTGAGTCATT
>NZ_CAPF01000089.1:0-24116 GCF_000321165.1 Enorma timonensis | reverse complement strand
GTCTGCTTTTTGAACAACGTCTCCCGGTACGGCATGCACGTCGCCCCTGCGCAGCGGTTCGTCCGGCCAGAGACGACGGTCACACGGTTCAAACGACGTGGAAATGGAGAGGTGACCTGCTGTGAAGGGGAAGGGTCTACGGGCGCTCGGCATGCTGTGCGCGCTCGTCGCTGTGCTGCTCGCATGGGCTGCGCCAGCACCGGCGTGGGCTGCGGAGCCCGTTGCAAGGATCGGCGATACGGATTATCAGAGTTTTGCGGAGGCTGCAAAAGCGGTTCAGGACGGTCAGACGATTGAGCTGCTCCAGGATTGCGACTCTGAGCTCACCGCCGCCTGGGCAATCAATAAGAACGTAACGATTACGGGCAACCATACGGTAACGTTCACCGAGTACTCATTTGGAATTACCGGTCAGCATGAGCTGAAGCTTGATGGCTGCAAGGTTGTCATCAACAATGCGAATAAGACTGCGTATTCGGATAATCCAGCAAATGCTGCGATCATGCTCGACAACGGGGCGACGATCACGCTCGATAATAAGGCTGAGCTCACGATAGATTCTGCTGCGGGAGACGGAATCGCAACCTGGGATACCGGTTCGGTTGCCGAAACTGTTAACGTGCTGAACGGCTCGTCGTATACGTGCATTAACTGCGCGAACGGTGGCGGCGTCGAAGATTACAACGCAGCTAGTCCCTATAACACGTTCAACATTTCAAACGACTCTGTCGTTAGCTTCAGGAACAATTATTCCGGAGTCATTGGAACCTGGAACGTGTACGTTACCTCTTCGAAGCTTGAAGTGCTCAATAGCAGGGGAAACGGATCAAACGGCTCGAACTACTACCTCGATAACGCGACGGTCACCTATAACGAAAACGGCGACCATGGTCTATCGACGGGTCATCTTGTCATAAAGAACCAATCCATAGTTACCGCTAATGGAAACGGTCGTACTGGTGTGAATGTCGGATCGGGCGACTTCTATCTTGATGGAACGTCGTCGTTGACCGCCAATACCAATGGAGCAAAGTACTGGGGCGCCGGCCTCAACCTGACCGCCAACGGGACGGGCGAGGTCGAGAGCGGAGCTGCGCTCACCCTGATCGGCAATGGCGGCGACGGCCTGGACAACCAGCGCACGACGGTGATGCACGACGGCGCGAAGGTGACGATCACCAACAACAGCGACGGAAGCGGCGGCGGAATCTACAACCCCGGCAACTTGACGCTCCCAAGCGATGCCCAGGTGTATAACAACCATGCCACGACGTCGGGCGACGATATCTACAGCACCGGTAGCATTACGTTCGGCCATGTTGGAAGTGGCTGGAAGCTTGACGGCGTTGATTGCGACGGCAACCCCGATGACTGCACCGACACCATCGACGGCTGGTTCATCGACGCTGCCGACGCCCGTTGGGAGGCGCACGCCGATACCTACGACGGTGTCCATGTCGAGAAGTACACCTTCGACGGCGACACGACTACGGTGACCGGCGCGCTTGCCCTCAAGGCGGCGCACGGGTTCGGCGTGGTGACGGTCGACCCGGCCGACATCACCATCTATATGGGCGGTACGGACGGCTACGAGGGCGTTTCGTCCAACGGTCAGATCACGGGCAGCAACTCGCTCCCCGAGCCGGGCTTCTACCTCGCGCTCCCTGACGATGTGAACGCGGCGCTCCGGGCTGCGGGCGCCGCCACCGATGGCGAGAACGCCGATCTTTCCCAATACCTCACCATCTATACGCACGGGTATGCCGGCGAGAACGGCGAGCTCCACTGGACGCTCGAGCCGTACGGCAAGACCTACTCCGGCGCGTACGGCCGCCATATCTACCGTATCGTGCCCGCGCCCACCGAGGGCCAGGAGGCCGTGCCCGTCCGTCTGGAGTTCACCGACGGCGAGGGCAACACCTCGACGAGCGATACCTTCGAGCCCAGCGAGAGCGGTACCCTGAACGAGCACTACACGATGCAGCTCTACACCGAGCTCGTCGATAAGAACCAGGTGGTCTTCGAGGTCGACGTCAACGGCCAGAAGTTCTACAACACCATGCAGCTCGAGACGGGCGACCTGAACGTCCGCTATGTGACGGGCGACCAGGCCGATGTGGTGACGGACATCCTCAACACGGTCGACGACCTCGCCGATGCCAAGGCGGAGAACGCCGGCAAGGCCTATGCGGTGGTGTCCCAGAACGCCCGCTACACCATCAACGAAAGCAACATCGACGTGACGGATTCCGCCGCGCCCTCGCTGCTGTTCGACAACGTGGTGAGCGACCACAACACCGAGGGTGCCGACGACTATGACCAGCAGCTCGCCAACCGCGCGGTCGACGTGATCGCCGATACGGGCACGACGTTCCAGAACCCCTGGTACGATGCGCGCTACCTCGATCTGGTGGATGCGAACAACGGCAACGCCTGGATCAGCTCGAGCGAGCCTGTGACGGTGTACTGGCCCTACCCTGTGGGAACGGATGAGAACACCGAGTTCCACCTCGTGCACTTCGAGGGGCTTGATCGCGAGATCGCCACTGGCGACGTCGAGGATAGCATCGCCTCCGCGAACGCCGTGCCGGTCGAGGTCGAGACCACCCCATACGGCATCAAGTTCGAGACGACCAGCTTCTCGCCGTTCGTCCTCATGTGGGAGGGCAAGGGCGAGCAGCCGAAGCCCGAAGAGCCTTCGAAGCCCGGTTCGGACGGCCTCGTCCAGACCGGAGACAACAGCTTGACGCTGATCGCGGGCATCGGCGCCGCGGGCGTCGCCTGCCTGGGCGCCGCCCTCGCGGTCAAGAGCAAGGGCAAGGAGTAGAAGCGCGTGGCGAGCCGGAGATCGGATATATCGCTGCGGGGCGTGAGCGAGCGTATCAACGGCCGCCATGCGTTCGTGCACGAGCGCGTGCTGGAGCTTATCGCGCGCGGTACCGCTGAGGACGGTTCGATCACCTTCCGCAAGGGAGAGCTCGCCGAGCGCCTGGGCTGCTGCGTCCGCACCCTCGACCACGCCCTCATGCGGTTGCGCCGCAATGGGTACGTGGTTTCCGAGCCATCGTTCGATGAGAACGGAGGCCAGCTGGGGAACGTGTACCGCGCGACGGAGCTTGGCCGTGAGCGCGCGGCTGCCCTGGGTGGCCGATATGGAGGCGCGCGCCTGTCGTAGGGCGCAGGCGCCAGCAAAAATGATAAAAACCAGCCTGTCTGGTTTTTATCACGTGCGCAATCGGGGCGGATCCGGCTGGGTCCGCCCCGTCGTCGTATGCGCGCGCTGCGTCGCTGTCGCACCCCCCCCGCCGCGCCCCCGCCGCGCCCCCGCCCTGCATGAAAATGGCTAGAACACCCATCTTTGGGTATACTGCTGCAGAACGTTCGCAGATGCACGGTTTGTCGGCACTCGGTTTCATGTGTATTGCGGGAATCGTTCGTCCCTGCACTGTTCATCTGTTATCCCGTACAATGAGCGTATATCAATCGCATTGCGCGCTCGAGCGCGTTACGCGCGCTCAGGATTCGCATATGAAGGGGGGACCTCGCCCATGGGCAACATGATCGAGATTCGCAACCTGAACAAGTACTTCGGTGACCTGCACGTCCTGAAGGACATCAACCTCACCGTCAGGGAAGGCGAGAAGCTCGTCATCATCGGCCCGTCCGGCTCCGGCAAGTCCACGCTCATCCGCTGCGTCGACTGGCTCGAGGAGCCCACCAGCGGCGAGGTGCTCATCGACGGCCAGCTCGTCACCAAGAAGAACCACCTCGAGATGGCGCGCAAGTACAGTTCGATGGTGTTCCAGCAGTTCAACCTGTACCCGAACATGACGGTGCTCGGCAACCTCACGCTCGCGCCCATCAAGCTGCAGAAGAAGAGCAAGGAGGAGGCCGTTCAGAACGCCCTCGCAGCGCTGCGCCGCGTCGGCCTCGAGCAGAAGGCGGGCGAGTACCCGCAGAACCTCTCCGGCGGCCAGCAGCAGCGCGTTGCCATCGCCCGCGCCATGTGCACCAAGCAGCCCATCATCCTCTTCGACGAGCCCACTTCGGCGCTCGACCCGGAGATGATTCAGGAGGTGCTCGACGTCATGATCGAGCTCGCGCAGGAGAACATCACCATGATCTGCGTGACGCACGAGATGAACTTCGCCAAGCAGGTCGCCGACCGCGTCATCTTCATGGACGACGGCCAGATCCTGGAGGAGGGCACCCCGGAGCACTTCTTCACCAACCCGCAGAACCCGCGCTGCCAGGACTTCCTCAACAAGATCCTGCACTAGCGCCGTTCGCGCGCCCGCCCGGGGCAGCGCCCGCGCACCCGCGCCGCGCCCCCGGTGGCGATAGTCCTGAAAGCGTCGTTTTGCCCACGTGGCACCCGATTCGGAAAGGGGTTCCATCATGTCCATCTCTCGTCGTAACTTCCTCAAGGTTTCCGGCGCTTCGGCCGCGGTGCTCGGCCTCGGCCTCGTTGGCTGCAGCGGCGGCGATGACGACGCCAGCAGCGCGTCGAAGCTCGAGGAGATCCGCGAGCGCGGCAAGCTCAACTGCGGCGTCAAGTCCGACGTCGTGGGCTACGGTTTCCTAAACACCGAGACGGGCGAGTACGAGGGCCTCGAGATCGACCTGTGCTACCAGATCGCCGCCGCCGTGCTCGACACCACCTACGAGGAGGCCAAGGAGCAGCAGCTCTGCAACTTCACCGTCGTGACGCCCAAGACGCGCGGCCCGGTGATCGATAACGGCCAGTGCGACATCGTGTGCGCCACCTACACCATCACCGAGGAGCGCCAGAAGGACTGGGACTTCTCCGAGCCCTACCGCACCGACTACGTGGGCATCATGGTGCTCAAGAACTCCGGCATCACCCAGATGAGCGACCTCGTGGGCAAGGTCATCGGCGTGTCGCAGGGCTCCACCACCAAGGAAGCCATCCTCGCCATGTTCCAGGAGCAGGGCATCGAGGGCGAGCCCGAGTTCAACGAGTACCCGGACTACCCGTCCATCAACTCCGCGCTCGAGAGCGGCAACATCGACGCGTTCGCCATGGACCGCTCCACGCTGAACACCTACATGAACGATCAGAAGCAGCTCGTGCAGCCCGAGATCGAGTTCGGCGCGCAGGAGTACGGCGTGGCCACCTACAAGGACTCCGACCTCTCGCAGGTGGTCGATGACACCGTGAACGAGCTGCTCGAGAACGGCTGGCTCGAGCAGGAGGCCGAGGACTGGAACCTCCTCTAACAGATTGGGAATCGCCGCGGCGGCGGGCGGGGCTCGTCGCCGCGGCGCGTGATCGTCCGGGGCGCGCACCCGGGCGATTTGCACGTTATGGCATAGGGAAGGAGCGGTATGCTCGACGGACTGCTTGACCCCCGGCGATGGCAGATCACCTTCGACTCGATGGGGAGTTTCTGGGAGGGGTTCGGCTTCACGCTGCAGGTTGTGGTGGCGGGCTTGGCGATCTCGCTGGTACTCGGCACCATCCTGGGCGTGTTCTCGACCACCCGCTCGCGCGTGTTGCGCGCCATAAGCCGCGTCTACGTCGAGTTCTTCCAGAACACCCCCTTGCCCGTGCAGGTGTTCTTCTACTACATGGCCGGTCCCCGCGTGCTCCAGGCCATCCTGAACACGCCGAGCCCGGTGCGCCTGTCGTCGTTCGCCATCGGCGCGGTGGGCGTGGGCCTCTACCACGCGGCGTACATCGCCGAGGTCATCCGCACGGGCATCGAGGCGGTGCCCCGCGGCCAGATGGAGGCGGCGCTCTCGCAGGGCTTCTCGCGCGTGCAGGCGTACCGCTACGTGATCCTGCCGCAGACCTTCAAGGTCATCCTGCCGCCGCTGTGCAACCATGCGCTCAACCTGGTGAAGAACACGTCGGTGCTCGCGCTCATCGCCGGCGGCGACCTCATGTACAACGCGGATAACTTCGTGTCCACCTACGGCTACCTGCAGGGATACATCATGGCGTGCGTGCTGTACTTCATCATCTGCTTCCCGCTTGCCATGCTCGTGCAGTGGCTCGAGAAGCGCTCCAAGGAGCGGCCGCGCGCGAAGGTGATCCCCGGCATCACGCCCGAGCCCGTGAAGGAGGCGTAGCGCATGGAGATCTTCACCCCCGCAAACGTCTCGTTCATCCTGGCCGGCTTCGCCAAGACCATCGAGATCTCGATCCTGGCCATCATCTGCTCGGTGGCGCTCGGCACGGTGCTCGCGCTCGTGAAGCAGTACTGCACGGGCAAGCTGAGCATCTTCAAGTGGCTCGTCTCGGCCTACATCGAGCTCTTCCGCTGCACGCCGAACCTGCTGTGGATCCTCTTCATCTACTTCACCGTCAAGGGCTCCGACATCTTCATTTCGGTGCTCGCGTTCACGCTGTTCACCTCCGCCGTCATGGCCGAGATCATCCGTGGCGGCCTGAACTCCATCCCCAAGAGCCAGTTCGAGGCCGCGCGCAGCCAGGGCTTCGGGTTCTTCGCGAGCATGTGGTACATCATCCTGCCGCAGACGTTCAAGACCATCATCCCGGCGCTCTTCAGCCAGTGCACAACGGTGATCAAGGACTCCTCGTACCTGGCGGGCATCAACGTCATGGAGTTCATGTTCTCGGCGAAGGTCGTCATGGGCTACACCACCGACCTCGGCCAGGTGCTGCTGCTGTACGGCTTCGTGTTCGCGCTGTACTTCATCCTGAACTTCGGCATCTCGCTCATCGTGCGCGCCTACCAGCGTCGCGTGGTGGCTGCGTAGGCATCGGTATTTCGTCGCGCGCTGCGGGCGCGGCGCGGGTATCCTGTTTGATAGCAGGAGCAAACCGGGTGGCGCCGCCGCCCGGCATCGAGGAGGCATCATGCGCATCATCACCATGCCGAGCATCAAGCACCGTTTCGAGAAGCGCGTCGCCGCGGAGGATGCCGCGCGCGCCGGGCAGCCGGTGGTGATCACCATCGCGCGCGATTTCGGCGCCGAGGGGCACGAGATTGGCAAGATGCTCGCCACCGAGCTGGGGATTCCCCTGTACGACAAGGAGCTCCTCGTGCGGTCGAGCCGTCGCGCGGGCGAGTCGATGGACCGCATCGCCGCCTACGACGAGCAGCTCGCGGCCGAGACCATGGCGTTCCTGCCCGACCGCATGGACGCGCGCAACGTGTCCGACAAGCTGTTCGAGAACATGGCGCAGGTGATCATCGACCTGGGCTCCACGGAGAGCTGCATCATCGAGGGGCGCCTCTCGGATTACCTGCTGCGCCACAACCCCAACCAGATCGCGGTGCTCGTGACCGCGCCGCTCGAGGCGCGCATCGAGATCGTGCGGTCGAAGCGCGGGCTCGACAAGCGCCAGGGCGCGAAGCTCGTCAAGGAGCAGCAACGTGCGCGCGAGCAGTTCTACAAGCGGTATTCCGCTGGCAAGTGGCGCATGGACATGGGCAAGGACCTCGTGGTGAACCGCGCCAAGCTGGGGCGCCAGGGCTGCGTGGACGTGATCGCGGCCGCCTACCGCGCCAAGGTGCGCGAGCTCGGCCTCTAGGTAAAATTACCCCAGGGGTTATTTTACATCGCTGTGCGACGGGGACGGCTCCGGGTGGTAACGCGCCCGGGGCCGTCCTTTTGCGTGCGCGTTGTTCGCGCCCCGCTCGCCGCCCGCACGATGTCGAAACCCCGGGGCATGTCGAAAAACCCCTGGGGTATTTTTACATGTAGAAAAACCCCTGGGGTTATTTTACATACGCGGCAGCAAAAACCCTCCCGCGCAGGTCGCACGGGAGGGTTCGGGCTCTCAGATGTCGAAAAACCCCTGGGGTAAATTTACATTACTCGCCCAGCAGCGTCTTCTTGATGGACGCGGCGGCCTTCTTGCCGGCGCCCATGGCCAGGATGACGGTCGCGGCACCGGTCACGATGTCGCCGCCGGCCCAGACCTTCGGGTTCGACGTGCGGCCATCGTCATCGGTCTCGATGAGGCCCCAACGGTTGAGCTCGACGTCGGCGCAGAGCTTCGCGAACGGGTTCGCGCGCGTGCCGATGGCCGTGACGGCCACGTCGCAGGGGATGGCGAACTCGGAGTCCGGCACGGGGATGGGGCGACGGCGGCCGCTCGCATCGGGCTCGCCGAGCTCCATGCGCTGCAGCTCGATGGTGGACACGAAGCCGTCCGGGCCGGGCAGGAAGCGCAGGGGGTTGCAGAGCTCGAGGATCTCGACGCCCTCCTCCTTGGCGTGGTGGATCTCGGCGCGGCGCGCGGGCATCTCGGCCTCGGTGCGGCGGTAGGCGAGCGTGACCTTCTCGGCGCCCAGGCGCAGGGCCGTGCGCGCGGCGTCCATGGCCACGTTGCCGCCGCCGAACACGACGACGTTCTTGCCGTGGCGGATGGGCGTGTCGTACTCGGGGAACTCGTACGCCTTCATGAGGTTCGTACGGGTGAGGTACTCGTTCGCGCAGTACACGCCGGGCAGGTTCTCGCCGTCGACATGCAGGAAGCGCGGCAGGCCGGCGCCGACGGCCAGGTAGAGCGCGTCGAAGCCCTCCTCGTTGAAGAGCTCCTCGGCGTCGAAAAGGCGGCCGGCCACCGAGTTGTACTCGAAGTGGACGCCCAGCTCCTCCAGGCCCTTGATCTCGCGCTTGACGATGTCCTTCGGCAGACGGAACTCGGGGATGCCGTAGGTGAGCACGCCGCCGCCGGTGAAGAACGCCTCGAAGACGGTGACGTCGAAGCCCTCGCGCGCGAGCTCGCCGGCGCAGGCGATGCCGGAGGGGCCGGAGCCCACGACGGCGACCTTGTGGCCGTTCGACGGCTTGCACTCGGGCGCCTCGCCCACCTCTTCGGCCATGTCGCCGAGCATGCGCTCGAGCTGGCCGATGGCGACGGGTTCGCCCTTCTTGCCGAGGATGCACTTGCCCTCGCACTGGTTCTCCTGCGGGCACACGCGGCCGCAGACGGACGGCAGCAGGTTATCGGCCTTGATGGTGGAAAGCGCGCCGGCCCAGTCCTCGGCGCGGATCTTCTCGATGAACTGGGGGATGTGCACGCCCACCGGGCAACCCTCCATGCAGAGGGGCTTCTTGCAGTCGAGGCAGCGGTTGGCCTCGGCGATGGCGTCGGCCTTCGTGTAGCCGGTGTCGACCGGACGGAAATCGCGGGCACGCTCCGCGGCCGGCTCCTCGTTCGCGGGCGTGCGCGGGGCGCCGATGTTCGGGCGATACTTTACTTCTGGCATGCGCAATCCTCCTCGTAATGCTTGATGGAAGCGGCCTCCTCGGCCTTGTAGCTGGCCTGACGGTGCGCGAGGTCGTCCCAGTCGACGAGGTTCGCATCGAAGTCAGGGCCGTCGACGCAGGCGAACTTGGTATCGCCGCCCACCTCGACGCGGCAGCATCCGCACATGCCGGTGCCGTCGACCATGATGGGGTTCAGGCTCGCGATGATGGGGATGTTGAACTCGCGGCAGGTGAGGGTCGAGAACTTCATCATGGGCACGGGGCCGACGCAGAAGCAGGTGTCGATGGCGTCCGTCTCGCACAGGCGGCGGAGCGGCAGGGTCACGACGCCCTTCTCGCCCATGGTGCCGTCGTCCGTGGTGACGAAGAGGTTCTCGAGGGGCAGCGCGGCGAACTGCTCGAAGAGGATGAGCAGGTCCTTGGTGCGGGCGCCCATGATGACGGATACCTTCTTGCCCTGCTCGCAGAGGGTGCGCGCGACCGGGTAGGCGATGGCCAGGCCCACGCCGCCGCCGATGACGGCCACGCGGTCGCCCTCGACCTCGGTCGGGCAGCCCAGGGGGCCGGTGATGTCGCGGATCTCGTCGCCTTCCTCGAGCTTGGAGAGGCACTCCGTGGTCTTGCCGACGACCATGAAGATGAACTCGATCCAGCCCTCCTCCGGGTTCCAGTTCGCGAACGTGAACGGTACGCGCTCGCCCGTCTCGTCGATGCGCACCATGAGGAACTGGCCGGCGTGCGCCTTCTTGGCCATCCTCGGGGCGTGGACGCGGAACTCGAAGACCTTCTCCGAGAACTGCGTCTTCTTCAGGATCTTGTACATACAACCCCTCTCTTTTAGCGGGCCGCGCGCTGCGTGGCGTGCGGTGCGCGAGACCCGGTGCAACCCATGGCGGCGCGCGTCCGTGCGATGCGTGCCGGCGCATACTGCTCCGATTATAGCAAGTTGCACCGGGCGCGACGCCGTGCTGAAGAGAGGGGATGGGTTGGTTGGGGACGTGTTCCTTTCAACCCATTCGGATGCCACGGCGATGCCGCGATCGCGCGAATGGGTTGAAAGGAACACGTCCCCAACCAACCCATCGCTAAGCCTGCTCGCCCTGCCCTCGCTCCTTCGGAACGTTCTGATTGACACAAAACATCAACTCTCCCGCCGCCCGTTGTGCGCCGCGCGCCGCTCGCGAACCTGCGTCCGAACTCGCCCCACGACCCCTCCAAGCTGCGTTTATTCTTGGCCGTACCAGCTGGAATTACGTCGTATCGGTTTAGCTTAGGAGGCGAACGGTATGGAAGCCGCTTCAAAAGCTCAGGAGAAAAAACCAAAGAAGTTCAGGCTCTGGCATGTGTACACCATCATCGCCGCCCTGCTGGTCGTCGTCACGATCCTCACGTGGATCGTGCCGTCTGGCCAATATGAGCGGACGGAGGTTGACGGACGCGAGGTGACCGTGGCCGGCACCTATACGCCTGTGGATAAGATCACGGTAGATGCCGACGGCAACGAGGTCGATCTGCGCCAGGGCGTCTTCGATCTGCTCATGGCTCCCACCGAGGGCATCCAGGGGGCGGTCGATGTCGTAGCGTTCGTCTTCATCGTGGGCGGTTCGTTCGGCATCATCACCAAGACGGGTGCCATCGAGGCGGGCATGAAGCGCCTTGTGGCGAAGCTCAAGGGAAATGACGTCCTCATCATTCCCATCTCGATGATTCTCTTCTCGCTTGGCGGCACGGCGTTCGGCATGTCCGAGGAGACGCTGCCCTTCTTCGCCATCTTCGTGCCCATCATGATCAGTATGGGCTTCGACACCTTTACCGCGTTCATGGTTTGCTTCTTGGGCCCGAACGTGGGCTATATGGCGGGTGTCATCAATCCGTTCAACACGCTCGTTGCCCAGGGCATCGTCGGCATCACCGGCAATCCCCAGCTGTGGCTCCGCTGCATTTATTGGGTCGTGCTCACCGCTGCCGCGATCTTCTTCGTCATGCGCTATGCGCTGCGTGTTCGCAAGAATCCTAAGAACTCGATCGTTTACGAGGAGGATTACCTGAAGCGTGCGGATAACGCTGCCGAGGGCGGGCTGGAGAACACCGCGTTTACCGGTCGCCAGAAGGGCGTGCTCGTCGTTTTCCTGGGTGGCATGATCCTCATGATCTGGGGCCTTATCACGCAGGGTTGGTACATGAACGAGCTTTCGGGAATCTACCTGGCCATGGGCATCCTTTCGGGTATCGTGGGCGGCCTTAACGAGCACCAGATCGCCGAGGAGTTCGTCCAGGGCATGAAGGACTTCGCGTACGCTGCGATCATCATCGGCCTCGCCCGCGCCGTGCTCGTGATCCTCGAGGGCGGCATGGTCATCGATACCGTGCTCTATGCGCTCGCGACCGCGCTTGCCGATGTTCCGCCGGCGGTGTACTCCGTGCTGCTGTATGTGTTCCTGGCGGTGCTCTCGCTGCTCGTGCCCAGCTCATCTGGCTTCGCCGCGCTCACCATGCCCATCATCGGGCCTTTGACCGAGCTCATGGGCCTGAACATCCAGGCCGCCGTTACCGGCGTCGATATGGCGAACAAGCTCGCGAACACGTTCAGCCCGATGTGCGGCGTCATGGTTGCAGGCCTTGCGATCTGCGGCGTGCCGATCGCCAAGTGGTGGAAAGGCAGCTGGCCGTTCGCGGTGTTCCTTGTGATTGCCGGCATTGCGTTCACGACCATTTCCGGTCTGGTCCCCGCGTAAGCGCGCCTGCTTGGTGACGGTTTCATTTCTAGATGCCGCTACCTACACGTGAGCGCTACGCATCCCCCGACTCACACAAGAAGAGAGGAGCCCCCATGTACGAGGGTTTGAATGTCCATACAGAGATAGGCCCCTTGAAGAAGGTAATGCTGCATCGCCCGGGTCTCGATATGCTGTACTTCGGCGATGAGGATTTTGACCGCGTGTGGTTCCACGATGCGCTCTACATCGAGGTTGCCCAGAAGGAGCATGACGCATTCGCGAATCTGCTGCGCTCCGAGGGTGCCGAGGTGCTGTATCTCGAGGACCTGCTGCGCGAGGCGCTCGACGCCGATCCCGACGCCCGCCGCGTCTTCACCGATGCCTATCTGGCCGAAAGCCGCCTGGCGGGTACGGAGTACATCGCCGCTGCGCGCGAGTTCCTTGACGCCATTCCCGATACGTCCGCATTCGTCGAGCGCGTGTTCCGCGGCATCCGCCGCCGCGAGGTCGACCTGCCCAAGGCGTCTGCGCAGACGCTCGTCGAGATGGCCGAAGCTGGTGGCGACGCCGATTCCCTCATCGACCCGCTGCCGAGTAGCTACTTTACGCGCGACGCGTTCGCCATCGTGGGCAACGGCGTCAACATGAGCCGCATGTACCACTACAACCGCAACCGCGAGACGCTCCTGGGTGACACCATCTTCACGTATCACCCCGAGTACAAGGATGTCCCGCGCTGGTACGACCGCAAGAGTGCTTTCCACACCGAGGGCGGTGACGTACTGAACTTCAGCCGCCATACGCTTGCTATCGGCCTGTCCGAGCGTACGGAGGCTGCAGCGATTGACCAGATGGCGCAGAACATGTTCTGGGGTTCCGAGGAGTGCGAGATCAAGGAGATTCTTGCCTTCAAGATTCCGAAGTCCTATGCGTTCATGCACCTCGACACCGTGTTCACCCAGATCGACGTCGACACGTTTACCGTGCATCCCAATATCCTCGGCAACCTGGTGGTCTATCGCTTGACTCCGGGCGCCAAGCCCGGCGAGGTGCACATCGAGGAGATTGACGACACGCTTGAGCATATCCTCGAAAAGGCGCTTGGCCTCGATGCCGTGAAGCTCATCGAGTGCGGCGGTGGCGACCCCGTTCTCGCGGCGCGCGAGCAGTGGAACGACGGCTCGAACACCCTGTGCGTGAAGCCGGGCGTCGTATGCGTGTACGACCGCAATGTGGTGACGAACGACCTTCTGTACAAGAACGGTATCAAGCTGCTTACCGTTCCCTCGGCTGAGCTCTCGCGTGGTCGTGGCGGCCCGCGCTGCATGAGCATGCCGTTCTGGCGCGAGGAGCTCTAAGCGCGCGGACGTGCAATGGGTTGGACGGAACACGTCCCCGTCCAACCCATCCCTGGCGTCCCGCTGCACCGCCCAAGTGCAAGGGCATGCCCAAGTGCAAGGGCACGGTAAGCGCTTCGTCCTTGCGGCCAGGGCGATTCGGGACGACTGGGGAAGTACATCGGAGCCAGGAGAGCGATGGAGAAGGAGGTGCTTCGTATGATGAGCATGCGGGGGTTGAACGTTCATAGCGAGATCGGCCCGCTGCGGCGGGTGGTGCTCCACCGGCTAGGCAAGGAACTTGTGAACTTTCGCGTTGAGGACTTCGATCGTGTGTGGAGCCACGGGGCGTTCTTCCTTGAACGCGCCCAACAGGAGCACGAGGTGTTCGCCCATCTGCTGCAGAACGAGGGCGTTGAGGTGCTCTATCTTGAGGACCTTGTGGTCGAGGCGCTCGATGCGGTGCCCGGGGCGCGTCAGGCGTTCATGGAGCAGGCGATGCGCGAAAGCATGATCGCGAGCCCGGCATGGCGCGCTGTCGTACGGGAACGACTTGATGCGATTACGGATACACGGGAGTTCGTGCGAGCGTTCATAACCGGGTTCCCATACCGCGCCGTTGAGCCGCCCGCCTCGAGTGAGCTCACGCTTGCGGATCTCGAGGCGACGCACGATCCAGCCGAGCCATTGCTCATACCGCTTCCAGGACTCCAGTTCTCGCGGGATCCGCTCGCGACGGTAGGGCACGGCGTGCTGCTCAACCACATGTGCAAGCCGCAGCGCAACCGCGAGGTCATTCTCTATGAGACGATCTTCCGCTACCACCCAGATTACGCGGAGGCTCCCATTTGGTACGAGCATGAGTGGCCGTATCATATCGAGGGCGGAGACGTGCTCAACATCGACGCGCATACGCTGGCCATCGGCCTCTCAGATCGTACCGAGCCCGGTGCCATCGACCGCCTTGCGCAGAGCCTGTTCTGGGGAGATGAGGCCTCCGAGATCGAGTCAATCTATGCTTTCGCCATACCGCATGCGTACGCGCTCATGCATCTCGACACCGTGTTTACGCAGGTCGATGTCGACGCCTTCACCGTCTACCCTGGCATCTACCAAACGCTTCGCGTCTACCGTCTCACGCGCGGGGCGAAACCGGGGAACGTGCGGATCGAGCGGCTCGACGGCTCGCTTGCCGAAACGCTCGCTGTCATGACAGGGCAGAGCACGGTGCGGCTCATCGAGGTTGCAGGCGGTGATCCCATCGAGGCGTCGCGCGAGCAATGGAACGACGGCTCGAACACGCTCGCCGTCGCGCCCGGTGTTGTGTGCGTCTACGAGCGCAATGTGATCACGAACGATGTGCTCGACAAGGCGGGCTTCCGCCTGCTCGTCGTTCCCTCGGAGGAGCTATCACTCGGACGCGGCGGTCCGCGCTGCATGAGCATGCCGTTCTGGCGCGACGAGCTGTGACGGCAAGGCGTGATGGCGCCTTTGTACCGGGCGCGCAGCAACAGGATGTATGTATTAAAGAAAGGAACTGAACATGGGCATCAACCTCAGCGGTAGGAGCTTTCTGAAGCTCTTCGACTACACTCCCGAGGAGATCGAGTATCTGCTCGACCTCGCGGTGGACTTCAAGCGCATGAAGCGCTCAGGCGTGCCGCATCGCTACCTTGAAGGCAAGAACATCGTGCTGCTCTTCGAGAAGACCTCCACGCGCACCCGTTGCGCCTTCGAGGTGGGCGGCATGGACCTGGGAATGGGCGTGACGTATCTGGAGCCGGGAAGCTCGCAGATGGGCAAGAAGGAGTCCATCGAGGACACCGCCCGCGTACTCGGTCGCATGTACGATGGCATCGAATATCGCGGCTATGGGCAGGAGCTCGTGGAGGAGCTTGCGGCAAATGCGGGCGTGCCGGTCTGGAACGGTCTGACCACCGAGTTCCATCCTACGCAGGCGCTTGCTGACGTCATGACCATGCGCGAGGAGTTCGGCCACGATCTTTCCGGCCGCAAGCTCGTCTTTATGGGGCAGGTAGGCAACACGGCGGATTCGCTTGCCGTGATCTGCGCCAAGCTGGGTATCGATTTCGTGCAGTGCGGCCCGCAGGGCGACGTCGAGGGCAACCGCACATACAAGCCCGAGGTGTGGGAGAAGTGCCTCGAGGCGGCGGCGGAGTCTGGAGCGCACCTGAGTGTGACCGAGGATGTCGCGGAGGCAGTTACGGGTGCGGACGCCATCTACACCGACGTGTGGGTGGGTATGGGCCAGCCCGATGAGCTGTGGGAGAGCCGCATCAAGCTCATGTCGCCGTATCGCGTGACGTCCGAGGTCATGGCGCTCGCCAAGCCAACGGCGATCTTCATGCACTGCCTGCCAAGCTTCCACGACACCAACACCACCATCGGCGCGGACATCGCCAAGAAGTTCGGCGTCACCGAGATGGAGGTCACTGACGAGGTGTTCGAATCCAAGCAGTCCCGCGTGTTCCAAGAGGCCGAGAACCGTATGCACACCATCAAGGCTGTCATGTACGCGACGCTGAAATAAAGCATTTGGTTCAAATGATGGGCGGGGAGTTGGCAATGCCGGCTCCCCGCTTCGTGTTCAAAAGAAACGTAGAGACACCTGGATCGCTCCTTGTGATAACGCGCGCGGCATTGGGCGCCCTATGCTTCTCCCATATCATGGCCCGCTTGGAACCAAACGACCACGCCCAGGATTCGGACGCGCCTCTGGTCGACGACGATGTCGGGAGTCTGCACGGTAAAGGAGTGACAGGAGAGCGCAGCCATGCCCTTGGCCTGCGCGAATCGACGCACCAAGACGGTGCGGGCATCGAGAGCGGCGACGACGCAGCATCCGTTCCACGGGCGCAGGTTTGGATCCACGAGCAGTAGGCTTCCGCTGGGAAACACGCGGTTTAGCTCGCCCGCAGGTGCGGGGAAGAACGCAGCATGAGGATGCCGTGCGGCGATGTCGGGCGGTGCATACGCGTGCCCGCGCGCGACGATCGAGGTGCCCGATGGGGCGGGAACGATCTTATATACCGGAAATGACTGCGCTGGGAGATGAGGATGGTGCTCGCCAGCACGTTCTGCATCGGATGGGGGGGGGGGTTGTCATGGAGGTTGTTGGAGGGTAGCGGGAGGTCGCGTCTGCTGGCAAGGCCGCCGGAGCTGCTGAGGATATCATCCGGTACGATATCGAAGATGCGGACGAGCTGGTCCACATGGCGCTTCCGAATGGTGGTGGCATCGCGCTCCCAGCGACAGACCGTTTCCTTTGTCACGCCGAGCTTTTGGGCAAATTGCGCCTGGGTGAGCCCTGCGCGCTGTCTGAGTTCCCGGATGTTCTCCCCGATACTCATTGCTTTACGCCGTACCTCTGCGCAGGGGCATGCAGAGACTGCTCGGCCCGCCGAACCCCGAGACAAGCTCATCGACGGGGGCGATGAGGATATCGACGCCCGCCCGGTAGAGCGCTTCTGCGGTGCGTGGATTCCCCTGGCAGGCGCATACTTTTCCCGGTGCCAGGGTGAGCACGGAGGACGCGCCGTTCGCAGCTTCTTGTTCTGCCGCTTGTCCGCGTGCAGAGCCTCCGCACGGGACAAATGAAACTGGTATGCCTAAAGCATGCTCGATTGCTTTAGCAAGGTTATCCTGGCGTTCGATGCAGATGGATTCTTGCTTTCCCGGAGTGATGCGATACACCTCCGGTTGTTCGAGTAGGAGCGGATCGGCGAGGAGCAGGCCGTGGTCCACCTTGCTCAGAAACGCATCGAGATGGAGGCGTCGCCCCTCACAATCCGGGAGCGCAATAGCGACGATTTCGCGTATAGGTGATTCGGCGAAGAGCAACCGCGCGAGGTGGTCTACAGCGGCGGCCTCGGCGCGCTGTGAGATGCCGATGGCGACCGAGCCAGCGCTGAGGTTCATGATGTTGCCACCCTCGATATGGAACGAACTCGTTTCGCGATGCCATACGGTGCTTGAGGAGAAGAGGGGGTGATGTCCGAAGATTGTACGGTAGATGAGAGCCTCGCGCGCGCGGTCCGACCAGTACATGTTGCAGAGCACGACGCCATCTTCAACGACCACGGCGGGATCGCGTGTGAAGAACAGCATGTTCATAGGGCCTGCGAGCAGGGAATCTCCGTCGTATTCCTCTCTGCGCAGGTGAGCGAGCGGCTCGAGGTGATAGTTTGGAATACCCGCATCGCGGCATCGGATGCCCTCGATTGCGATTCGCGCGAGACCGCTTGTCGTGCTTCGGGACTCCAGCACGGAGCGAATTGCCGCTTGGAGCTCGTCGCCTTTCGTGCCGGTTTGGGCTATGAACGAGTCCACGAACGAGGCTCGAAGCATCTCGTCGGTTTCGAGTGCCTCTGCGAGTAGGTCTTCGACCTCAAGCACCTCGATGCCCTCGTGCCTCAGCAGGGCTGTAAAGCCGTCGTGCTCCTCCAGTGCCTTTTCGAAATCGAGCTGTTGCTTGCCTTGCGCAGCGCGGAGATAGAAGATCTGGTCAAAATTCACCGCGGCGAACTCGCGCATCTCATTGCCTGGGCGATGGACGATGACGCTTTGCAGGGGTTCTACTTCGTCCTCAATATGGAAGCGCAGGGAATGAGATGACATGGCAGATCCTTTTTTGCGAACGGGCATTCCGCCCGAATGGGTACTGCCATTGCATTGTATCTGGGATATTGTTCGTACGTTTTGGACGACGGTGAGTTGACGTTATATGTCAATTTGAAGCAACGGGAGTGGCTAGAGATGGGTTGGTTGGGGACGTGTTCCTTTCAACCCATTCGTGCGATCGCACCGTCGCCGTGGCATCCGAATGGGTTGAAAGGAACACGTCCCCAACCAACCCATTCGGATGCTAGTGCTTTCCGTTCTGCGCGGCGGCGCCGTTCACGTGGTCGCGGGCGTAGATGACGCCGCTCGTGAGCGCGAGCTCGCAGGCGTCGGCCGCGCGCATGACGGTGTCGGCGAACGCATCGGCCTCCTTGCCGCGCAGCTGCTTGAGCACGAAGTCCGCCGTGGGCATCTTGCCCGGGGGCTCGCCGATCCCGAAGCGGATGCGGTTGAAATCGCGGCTGCACAGCTTGTCGATGATGGAGCGCAGGCCGTTGTGCCCCGCGTGGCCGCCGCCCACCTTCACGCGCACGTCGCCCTCGGGGATGTCGAGCTCATCATGCACGACGAGCAGCTCCTCCGGCGCCACGCCGTATTCGCGGCAGAGCTTGGAGATGGGGCCGCCGCTCGTGTTCATGAAGCTCTGCGGCTTCACGAGCACGACCTCGCGCACGCCGCCCTCCGCCTCGGCGTCGCGGACGCGCGTGACGGCGACCTCGGCGCCGAGCTGGTTCTTCCAATAGGAAACGCCCGCGCGCCGCGCGAGCTCGTCGACGGTTTGGAAGCCGGCGTTGTGGCGCGTGCTCGCGTACTCGTCACCGGGGTTTCCCAGCCCGGCGACCATGCGGATCGGTTTCGGTTGCGGTTGGGCCATTCGACTCCTCCAAAGCGCTCCGTGAGAGCTTTTTGTGCTGAAGCATCGTTCCGTTTCGGACAAATTATCGCCCAAACGGGCATTTCGGTCGTTGATGTAGGACATGTCCGCCGAATGTCCTAAATCGCGTGGCCGCCTTGGAGCGTTTTGATTAGGGACAGGGTGCGCAATCTAGAGTACATCTGGCACAAAACCTTGCACGAATCTGACACGAATCTGGCACGCGAAACAGAATGAAAACGAACAAAACCCCAGCGTAGACAGGGTGTTTTGGATGTGATAGCGTCTCGGCATGGGGACGTTAGTGCTATCACATATTCCGTCATTGCGGGCGATCCGCGCAGCGCGGCGCACGCGCGACAGGCTGCTGTGGGACGCGGTCGGTCGTGTCGAGCAACGGCAGGCCATTGCGCGCTGCGTGCCCAACGCCGACCAGATCGACTTTGACGAGCTCGTCCGTTTGGGCGCATGGGAGCCCGGGGAGGGTGAGCTGCTCCACGTGCTCGTGGGGGAGGCCTCGGCGCGTCGCGACCGGAAGCCCATCGCCTGCCATGTCGTCTCCGCGACGCTGCCCGCCGGGGCGCTGATGCGCGTCTCGCTCGGGGTCTACGCGGAGTCGCCCGCCTTCGCGGCGCTCCAATATTCCCGCGGCCGCTCCCTGGGCGAGGTGGTCGCGCTGCTCATGGAACTGCTCGGGACGTACTCCCTGCCCGATGAGGCGACGTTGCCCATCTCGTGGGGCGGCGTGTGGCCGGACGAGCGCGACCGCGAGGACGTGCAGCAAGTGCACTATCGATGCGAGCCGGCGGTTACGATGGCGGAGCTCAAGGCGATGGCGCGCTGGGCAAAGAGCAGCCACTTTGCCACGTTTCGAGCTGCGGTGCGCATCGCAGCCCCGGGGTCGGCTTCGCCAGCGGAGACCGTGATGTTCGGCGTGCTTGGAGGCCCGATGCGGGTCGGGGGCTTCGCATGCGCCGGCCTGCCCAAGGGCGGGATGCTGCTCAATTACCGCTTGAACTTCGACGCGAACGCCGTGCGCATGGCGTCGAACGTCCCGTACGCCGTATGCGACGCGTACATCCCTGCAGCTAAGCTTGATTTGGAATACAACGGCGCCGGCCACGAGGAGGAGAACGCGCGCATCCACGATGGCCAGCGCAACAACGGGCTCAAAGGCATGGGCGTAACTGTGCTCGTTATCAACCGCGACCAGATGCGCGATATCGTCGCGCTGGAAGCTATAGCGCGGTCGATCTACAAGGCGGCGAAGAGGCGGTTCCGCTATTACGCGGACGGATACCGCAAGCTCCAGGGGGCATGGCTCAACGAATTGCGCAAAGGCGTCGGATTGCCCCCGGCGTAACGCGGTTTGCAGGCGCGCGCAGCCTTGCTGCGGAAGTTTTGATGCCGTCTTTGGCAAAAAGTGGTGATGGAATTCAGATATGCACGATTGGGAACGGTGTCGGACGGCTTGCGAGGCGGAAATGAACCCTTGTCCAATATGGCGCGCGACAAAATCCTGGGGTTTTGTTTGTCCGAGGGCGTTGGCCGAGGCGACTGGAGCGCCTGAACCACGCGAATCGGGTTCTGCGGGCTTAGCCAATCGTGCATATCCGAATTCCACCACCACTTTTTGCGCCTGAAAACGAAAAACCGGGCTGCGGCGGAGCCGCAGCCCGGTTCAGGCAAGCCGAAGGCGCTTCCCGGCGCGCCAGCGCGCTCGATTACAGCGCGAAATCGCCGCCGACGAGCTCGGAAACAGAGTTCTCGTAGTACACGGCGTCGATGGCGTCGGCGAACTCGTTCGCGACCGTGATGGTCTTGATCTTGCCGCCCACCTCGACGGGGATGGAGTCGGTGACCACGCACTCGACGATCGGCGCGTCGTTCAGGCGCTCGATGGCGGGGCCGGAGAAGATGCCGTGCGTGGCGCACACGTAGATGTCGCCGGCGCCCATCTTCTTGAGCTCGCGCACGCTCGCGCACAGCGTGCCCGCCGTGTCGATCATGTCGTCATTGATGATGCAGGTCTTGCCCTTGATGTCGCCGATGATGCCCATGACCTCGGCGGCGTTGTGGCGCGGGCGCCCCTTGTGCGCGATGGCGAGCGAGCAATCGAGCATGTCCGAGAGCTTCTTGGCGGCCTTGGCGCGGCCGACGTCGGGCGACACCACGACGAGGTTCTCGGTGTCGAAGCCCATGGCGTTGTAGTAATCGCCGAAGAGCGGCAGCGCGGAGAGGTGGTTCACGGGGATGTCGAAGAAGCCCTGGATCTGGCCCTGGTGCAAGTCGAGCGTGATCACGCGGTCCACGCCGGCGCGCTCGAGCAGGTTCGCCACGAGGCGCGCGGTGATGGGCTCGCGCGGCGCGGCCTTGCGGTCCTGGCGGGCGTAGCCGTAGTGCGTGATGACGGCGGTGATGGTGCGGGCGGAGGCGCGCTTGGCGGCATCGGTCGCGATGAGCAGCTCCATGAGGGCATCGTTCACGTTGCCGGAGATGGACTGGACGAAGAACACGTCCGCGCCGCGCACGGTCTCATCGAAGCGCGCGTAGATCTCGCCGTTGGCGAACTTCTCGAGCGCAAGGCCGGAGAGCTCGACCCCGAGGATCTGGGCGATCTTCTCTGCGAGCGGTCGGTTCGCGGTTCCCGAGTAGAGGCGAAGCGTCTTCACCATCTGCAGGGATTTCGTCGGGTCGTTGGTCGGCATGTTACCTCTCCTTAATGCAAGCTGCCTTGTGCCTCGATGCCTCTACTCGCGCGCGCGTTTGCGCTCGGAATAGCCTTCTATGATGCGCTGCTCGGTGCGCTCCACAGCGAGCGCGCCGTCAGGGACATCCTCCGTGATGGTGCCGCCGGCACCGGTTACCGCGTGCGACCCGATGTTCACGGGCGCGACCATCATGGTGTCCGACCCGATGAACGTGTCGTCGCCGATGGTGGTGGGGTGCTTGTGCACGCCGTCGTAATTGCAGGTGATGGAGCCCGCGCCGATGTTCACGCGCGCGCCCATGGTGGTGTCTCCGATATAGGAGAGGTGCGGCACCTTCGAGCCCTCGCCGATGGTGGATTTCTTGATCTCGACGTGCGTGCCGATGTGCGCGCCGTCGAGGATGTGCGTGCCGGGGCGCAGGTAGGCGCGCGGCCCCACGGTGATGTCGTTCTCGAGCACCACGTCGATGCCGACCGTCTCGTCGATGGAGCAGCGGTCGCCCGCGCGCACGTTCGTGAGGCGCGTGTTGGGGCCGAGCACGCAGTCCTCGCCCACGTGGCAGCGGCCGATGAGGTGCGTCTGCGGCCAGACGATGGTGTCACGGCCGATGGTCGCGTCCGGACCGATCCAGGCCTGCGTGGGATCGATGAAGGTGACGCCCTCCGCCATGAGGCGGTCGTTGATGCGGTCGCGCGCGATGGCCGTGAGCTCGGCGAGCTGGGCGCGGCTGTTCACGCCGAGGCCGTCGCGGTAGTCGTCGCAGCAGAACGACGAGACGCGCTGGCCCGCCTCGCGCAGGATGCCGAGCATGTCGGGCAGGTAGTACTCGCCCTGGGCGTTGTCGCAGCCGACCTCGCCGATATGCAGGGCGAGCTGCTCGCCGTCGAAGGCGTAGCAGCCGGCGTTGCACTCCGCGATGGCCGCCTCCTCGGCGGTGCAGTCCTTCTGCTCCACGATGCGCAGGAGCGCGCCGTCCTCGTCGAGGACGATGCGGCCGTAGCCCTGCGGGACGGGCGGCATGAAGGAGAGGACGGCCGCCGCGAGGCCGCTCGCGGTGATGGTCTCGGCGAAGTCACGGATGGTCTCGGGCTGGATGAGCGGCAGGTCGCCGTTGAGCACGACGACGGGGCCGTCGCCGACGCCGCAGGCCTCGATGGCCACGCGCACGGCATGCGCGGTGCCCAGGCGCTCGGCCTGCTCGACGCAGTCGACGGGCGCGGGGGAATCCTCGTAGGTGCGGTCGATGATGGCGCGCACCTCGTCGGCGTGGCTCCCCACGACGACCACGACGCGCTCGCAGCCGGCGGCGAGCGCCGCGTCGACGACCCAGCAGATCATGGGCTTTCCCAGGATGGCATGCGCGACCTTCGCATGGTTGGACTTCATACGGGTGCCCTCGCCGGCGGCGAGGATGATGGCAGTTGCGTTCATGGGTGCTCCCGTTCGCTTGGAGTGGCTCGGCGGGCGCGGCGGCGCGTGGGGCGTCGGGGCCGGTCGAGCTCCTTACCGTTCCGATAATAACCCAGCATCAGGTTCTCTGGGATGCCATATGCATAAAGGCGAGGTAAACGTCACAGCGAATACGCAGAGCGTGCGATACACTTGCAGTCGCCCGGCACCGCGCGACGTCGTGCCGGCGCTGGCCCGGCAGGCGAGCGAACGGAGCGGGTGCGTGGCGGCGCGCGTGCGACATACGGCATTCGACACGGCGCACCCGGCGGTGGCCGCGCTGTACCTGGCGTTCACGCTCGGGCTCACGATGGCCTCGCTGCAGCCGGTGCTCGTGGCGATCTCCCTCGCGGGCGGCTTCGCGTACTCGGTATGCGCGGACGGCCTGTGCGCGAGCCTGGCGCGCCTACGGTGGCAGCTGCCGCTCGTGCTGGTCATCGCCGTGCTCAATCCGGTGTTCTCGGCCTCGGGCTCGACCGAGCTGCTGCGCATCGGCGGGCGCGCGGTGTACCTCGAGAGCCTGGCCTACGGCTGCACGATGGGTGCCCTGTTCGTGGCGAGCGCGCTGTGGTTCCAGGCGGCGGCGACGCTGCTGCCGTTCGAGAAGTGCATGGCGCTGCTGGGCAACGCGGTGCCGGTGGTGTCGCTCATGATCTCGCAGAGCATGCGGCTCATCCCGCGCTTCGTGCGGCAGGGGAGGCAGATCGCGCTCGTGCAGGACGCCGCCACGCTCCCGGGCAGGCGCGCCGCGGACGCCGTGCGCGGTCGGCTGCGGCTCTCGTCGGTGCTCATGGGCTGGACGATGGAGGACGCGCTCGAGACGGCGGACGCGATGCGGGCCCGGGGCTGGGGCGCCGCGCGCCGGCGGACGACGTACGCGCGCTACCGGTTTACCGGGGCGGACGCGGCGGCGCTCGTCGCGATCGCGCTCGGCGGCTGCCTGTGCGCAGTCATCTCCATCGCGGCGACCGGGCAATACGAGTTCTATCCCACCATGTCACGGCTCGTCGCGTGGTGGGGGTATGTTCCCTATGCGGTTTGGATGTTCGTTCCCACGGCGCTCCACGCGCTTGAGGTGATGAGGTTTCGATGAGCGAAGCGGTGGTTGGTGCGATGAGGCGGACGGGTGCCGAGGGCGCGGCGCGCGCGGCGGGCGACGCGGCGCGGGCGGCTG
>NZ_CAPF01000090.1:0-3457 GCF_000321165.1 Enorma timonensis | reverse complement strand
CGCTCAAGATCGGCGTGCTCATCTCCGGCTCCGGCACCAACCTGCAGGCGCTCATCGACCGCATCGCCGCGGGCGAGCTCAACGCGCAGATCGTGCTCGTGGTGTCGAGCCGTCCGAGCGCGGCGGGCCTCAAGCGCGCGGCCGACGCGGGCATCCAGACGCTCGCGCTCTCCAAGGAGCTCTACGCCGACCCGTGGGACGCCGACGAGGTGATCGCGACCGAGCTCGAGCGCGCGGGCGCCGAGTACATCGTCATGGCCGGCTACATGCGCAAAGTCCACGAGCCGCTGCTCGCGCTCTGGCCTGATCGCGTGGTGAACATCCACCCCGCGCTGCTGCCGAGCTTCCAGGGCGCGCACGGCATCCAGGACGCGTTCGACCGCGGCGTGAAGGTGACGGGCGTGACCGTGCACTTCGCCAACGCGGTCTACGACCAGGGCCCCATCATCGCGCAGGAAGCGGTGCGCGTCGAGGAGGGCTGGACGGTCGACGAGCTCGAGGCGGCGATCCACAAGGTCGAGCACCAGCTGTACCCGCACGTGGTGCAGCTGCTCGCCGACGGCCGCGTGCAGGTGAACGACGACCGCACGGTGAGCGTCCTGCCTGAGTAAGCGATGGGGGCGCGGCAGGTGGGCGCGGCCGGGTGGCCGTCCGCGTGCGCCCGGCGCCAGTGCCCGGGTAGCTATCCGCACGCGAGCTCCGCACCGCCCCCGCCCCCGTCCTGTACATCACGTGACCCCGCCTGCAAGTCCACAGACCCCATACACCCCCGTAGTATCATTACGGCGGTTTACAGCTGATGTCGAGCCGAAAGGTACGGACAGGAATGGCATCGAACAAGGAAAGCAAGCGCCCGCCCGCGGGCTCGCAGCGGCACACGCGCTCCGCGCACACGGCGGCCTCGGCGCACGCGAGCGGCCGCGCGGACCGGCCCAAGACGAAGGCGGACTTCAAGCGTGAGAACAAGCAGCAGATCCACAAGGGCATCAAGTACGTGCTCGTGGCCATCGGCGTGCTCGCCATGGTGCTCTCGGTGACGAGCGTCGCGTGCTCGGGCGTCCTCAACCAGGTGGCGTCCGACGAGGAGTACAAGCTCACGGGCGGCGTCGCTGCCACGGTGAACGGCACGAAGATCACCGAGGACACGGTGACCGAGCAGATCATGAGCACGCGCAGCTCCATGGGCTACGATGACGACGCGGATTGGGCCGCGTACCTCAGCTCCATGGGCATGACGCCGGAGAGCTACCGCGAGAACGTCATCGACGGCCTCATCGACGACGTGCTGGTGAGCCAGGCCGAGCGCGACGCGAACATCCAGGTGAGCGACGAGGACGTCGAGGCCGAGTGGCAGGACATCGTGTCGAACTACGATTCCGAGGACGCGTTCGTCCAGATGCTCGAGCAGCTCGGCTACACCGAGTCCACCTATAAGGAGACCATCCGCCAGAACCTCGAGTCCGAGGCCTTCCGCGATTCGGTCGCGCCGGTCGAGGAGCCCACGGACGACGAGGTCATCGCGTACGCGAATGAGAACCTGAGCACGTACAACGACGCCCGCCGCTCGTCGCACATCCTCATCAAGGTGGCCGAGGACGCCGATGACGCCACGCGCGAGGAGGCCAAGGCGAAGGCGCAGGAGATCCTCGACAAGATCAACGCCGGCGAGATCTCGTTCGAGGACGCCGCGAAGGAGTACTCGGAGGATTCGTCGGCGTCGGACGGCGGCGACGTGGGCTGGGACAAGCTCACCACGTTCGTCGACGCCTACCAGCAGGCGCTCTCCGCACTCGACACCGGCCAGGTGAGCGGCGTGGTGGAGACCGACTACGGCTACCACATCATCATGTGTACCGACCATTTCTACGTGGACGGCGAGGTGACCTCGGTCGACCAGATTCCCGAGGACCTGCGGAACACCTTCATCCAGAGCATCGAGAGCACGAACCAGTCCACCGCGTACCAGGCGTGGCTGGATCAGCAGCGCTCCGAGGCCGACATCCAGATCAACGACATGCCCGCCGACGTGCCCTACAACGTGGACATGGACGCGGCGACGACCGAGGGCGACGAGCCCGCGACCGACGACGCCGCGACAGAGTAGCGGCACCGGCGCTGCGGACGAACCGGGGAGGACGATATGACGAACCAAGAGCTGCACGACCAGATGGTCGCCGCCATGAAGGCGAAGGACAAGGTGCGCCTGTCCATCATCCGCCAGGTGATGGCCGAGGTGAAGAACGTCGAGGTGAACGAGCGCCGCGACGCCACCGAGGAAGACGTGAACAGCATGATCAAGCGCCTCATCAAGCAGACGAACGAGACGCTCGAGATGTCGCGCAAGGCGGGGAACAACCAGGAGCGCACCGACACGCTGGAGGAGCAGGTGAAGATCCTGGAGAGCCTGCTGCCCGCCCAGCTCTCGGGCGACGCGCTCGTGGAGCTCATCGAGCGGACGATCGCCGAGGTGGGCGCCACCACGCGCAAGGACATGGGCAAGGTCATGGGCGCGCTCAACAAGGCGACGGGCGGCAACTTCGACAAGGCCGCGGCTGCGAAGGAAGTGGGCGCGCGACTGTCGTAGGGCGCCGGCGCCGGCAAAATGATAAAAACCAGCCTGTCTGGATTTTATCACGCGCGTAATCGGGGCGGATCCGGCCGGGTCCGCCCCGTCGTCGTATGCGGCGCGCTGCGTCGGCGCGGCGCGGGGTACGGGAATGCTGCTCCTTGTAGGATTCGCGTTGGACAAGGAGGACACATGGAGCAGCGATGCACGGCGCGAAGAGAGCCCCGCGAGGACGGAGCCATGTACGGGTACGCGCGCGTCTCGACGCGCGACCAGAACCTGGCACGGCAGATCGATGCGCTCGAGGAATTCGGGGTGGAACGGCGGCGCATCTTCACCGACACGGCGAGCGGCAAGGATTTCCAGAGGCCGGCATACCAGCGACTCGTGCGGCGGCTGCGAACGGGCGACACCGTGGTCGTCAAGAGCATCGATCGGCTGGGGCGCAACTACGACGAGATCCTTGACGAATGGCGGCGGCTTACCAAGTGCGGCAACGTCCATCTCGTGGTGCTCGATATGCCGCTGCTCGACACGCGCCGCGAGGCGAACGGTGTGACCGGCGAGTTCATCGCCGATATGGTTCTACAGCTTCTGAGCTACGTCGCGCACATCGAGCGCGACAACATCAGGCAGCGGCAGGCCGAGGGCATCGCCGCCGCGCAGGCGCGGGGCGTGCGCTTCGGTCGGCCGCGCATCGAGCGTCCCGAGGCGTTCGAAACGGTTCGCGGGCTCTATCTGGCAGGCGACCTCACGTGCACCGAGGCCGCCGGAGCCTGCGGTGTATCGCAGTCGACATTCCGTCGCTGGATGAGCGCATGCAAAGGCGCGCCGGGCGCTCTGTAGGCACCGGCACGCCGTGCGCCGATATGCGGCGGTCAAAAGGTAGAC
>NZ_CAPF01000091.1:0-1590 GCF_000321165.1 Enorma timonensis | reverse complement strand
TTTCGACGATTTTGGGAACGCGGTGTGCTCCGGGGCGCCAAAACCACCGCGAATTGAGCCTCTTCGAACCCCGCGCACGAATCCCGCCCCGCCGCTGGCCCCGCGCGCCGGGTTCCGTCCTGCAACCAGGTCGCCCGCCCCGCGCCCCGCCCGCCTTCCGTGAGTCCTCGGTGCGTTTTCGGCGCATGCGCCCGGGGCACATTCAACCTGCTATGATGGCAGAACGGTCATTCTTTCGGAAAGGATCTGCGCATGAGCGAGAGCCGCGAGCATATCACCTACGAAGACGCCGGCGTCGACACGGCCGAGGGGGGTCGCGCGGTCGACGCCATCAAGCAGATGGTCGCCGAGACCGCCCGTCCCGAGGTCATCGGCGGCATCGGTGGGTTCGGCGGCCTGTTCTCCGCCGCCGCGTTCAAGGAGATGGACGACCCCGTGCTCATCTCGGGCACGGACGGCGTGGGCACCAAGCTCGTGCTCGCCCAGCTGCTCGACCGCCACGAGACGGTGGGCCAGGACCTCGTCGCCATGTGCGTGAACGACATCCTCGCGTCCGGCGCGGAGCCCCTCTTCTTCCTGGACTACATCGCCATCGGCCACATCGAGGCCGAGCGCATGGCCAAGATCGTCAGGGGCGTCGCGGACGGCTGCAAGCTCGCGGGCTGCGCGCTCGTGGGCGGCGAGATGGCCGAGCACCCCGGCGTCATGCGCGCGGACGACTACGACCTCGCGGGCTTCGCCGTGGGCGTCGTCGACCGCCCGCGCATGCTCGACCCGCAGAACGTGCGCCCCGGAGACGTGATCCTGGGCCTGCCCTCGTCGGGCATCCACTCCAACGGCTATTCGCTCGTGCGCAAGGTCGTGGGGGTGGACGGCATCGAGCCGGGCACGCCCGAGGCCGCCGCGAAGCGCGCGGAGCTCGAGCAGCCGCTCGAGGAGCTCGGCGGCGCCTCGCTGGCCGACGCCCTGCTCGCGCCCACGCGCATCTACGTGAAGCCCGTGCTCGAGGTGCTGCGCGGCGAGGCCGGCTCGCGCGTGCACGCCATCGCGCACATCACGGGCGGCGGCATCACCGAGAACCTCAACCGCGCGCTGGCCTCGGACGTCGACGCGGTGGTCGAGCGCACCACCTCGCCCGAGGGCTTCGCGATGGGCTGGGATGTGCCGCCCGTCATCTCCTACATCGCCCGCGCCGCCGGGCTCTCGGCCGACGAGGCGTGCAAGACGTTCAACATGGGCGTCGGCCTGTGCGTGATCTGCGCCCCCGAGGACGAGGCCGCTGTGCGCGCCGCGTTCGAGGCACAGGGCGAGCATCCGTTCCGCGTGGGCACGTGCGTGCCCGGCTCCGGCGAGGTGACCTATTCCGATGAGCGCTGATCGTAAAAATACCCCAGGGGTTTTTTCACATAGCATGGACGAGCACCGCGAAGAGATCGAGGCGGCCGACCTGCCCCCCGAGGCGCTGCCGCGCGACTTCTTCTTCTCGAGCGACGTGGACAGTGAGCTCGCGCGCGCGATGGCCGAGGCCGGCAACCCCGCCGCCCGCCGCGTCGTGGCGCCGCTCGCGCCCGGCAACAACGAGATCCAGCG
>NZ_CAPF01000092.1:0-22166 GCF_000321165.1 Enorma timonensis | reverse complement strand
CCCGGCGCAGCCCCAGCCGCCGCGGCGCCCGGCGTAGTTCCAGGCACCCCGCCCCGCGCCCTGCCGCCGCCCCCGAAACCATCGAAACCGCAGAAGCGGACGCACGCCAAGACGCGCTCCGAATGCTAGAGTGAAAGAAGGGCGCGGAGATGCCGCGCCAACCATCTTGGAGGGAGCAGCAATGCGCGTCGCCATCGCATCGGATCACGGCGGGTTCGACCAGAAGGGCGAGATCGCCCGCTACATGCAGGATGAGCTGGCTTGCGAGGTGACGGACCTCGGCCCCGACACGGGCGATTCCGTCGATTACCCGGACTTCGCGGCGAAGGTGGCCCATGCGGTCGCCAACGGCGAGGCGGACTACGGTGTGCTCATCTGCGGCACGGGCATCGGCATGGCGCTCTCGGCCGACAAGGTGCCGGGCGTCCGCGCCTCGTCGATCACCTCGGTGCCGTTTGCCGAGCTCTTCCGTCAGCACAACAACGGTAACGTCGTGTGCCTCTCGGGTCGCTTCGTCGACGTCGAGGACAACGAGGCCATCGTCAAGGCGTTCCTCACCACGGACTTCGAGGGCGGCCGCCACGAGCGCCGCGTCGCCAAGATCATGGAGCTCGACGAGGAGTAGCGGCCCAAAGAACGCCCGGTGCCGCCTTACCGGCACCGCTTTGAGACGAGGAGTGCCGATCATGTCCGTTTCGTTTGACCCCGAGCGCGTGACGCTCGTCGATCACCCGCTCGTACAGCACAAGCTCTCGATCCTGCGCGACAAGCGCACGGGAACCAAGCAGTTCCGCGACCTCATCGGCGAGCTCGCCCTGTTCGAGGGCTACGAGGCCACGCGCGACCTGCCGCTCGAGGACGTCCAGGTGGAGACGCCCATCTGCGCGGCACCGTGCAGGCAGCTCTCCGGCCGCAAGCTCGCCATCGTGCCCATCCTGCGCGCGGGGCTCGGCATGGTGGACGGCCTGCTCGAGCTCGTGCCCGCCGCGCGCGCGGGGCACATCGGCATGTACCGCGACGAGGAGACGCACGAGCCCCACGAGTACTACTGCAAGCTGCCGGTCGACGTGGACCAGCGCATCTGCCTGCTCGTCGACCCTATGCTCGCCACGGGCGGGTCGGCGACGGCGGCTCTCGGCTACCTGCGCAAGCAGGGCGTGCGCGACGTGCGCCTGCTCTGCATCGTGGCGGCGCCCGAGGGCATCGCCGCGGTCCAGGAGGCCGACCCGGACGTGCACATCTACACCTGCGCGATCGACGAGGGCCTGAACGACGCGGCCTATATCGTGCCCGGCCTGGGCGACGCGGGCGACCGCATCTTCGGCACGCTGTAGCATGTAAAAATACCCCTGGGGTAATTTGACATTCGATGGGAGGGGAGGCGCGGTGCCGGAACTCGATTTGGCTCAACAGTGGCCCGCGGCCGTCGTGGGCGTCATCACCGGCCTCCTCGCCTTCGCCCCGCTCGCGCTCGCGGTCGTGCCCGTCATGTCGCGGCGGCGCGCGGCGAACATGGTCATGGGGATGGTGGGCGTGGCATCGTCGTTCGCCATCCTGTTCCTGGGCGTGCTCGTCGCATGGGTCGTGGCGCGCGACGCCTTCCTTGCGTACTTCCTGGGCGAGCTCGTGGGGTTCGTGGGCAGCATCATCGCCCTCTCCCTCGCCGCCATCGCCCGCGGCGATTTCTGGTAAGCCGCCTTCCCCGTCCCCGGCGCCCGCCCTCGCCCTCCCGCGCCGAGCACACGCGCCCACGCGGCCGAAAAACGTGTGGCAAGTATGTGATTTTGCAACATTTGGCCAGCTAGTTTAGCCACGAAAACACCTTGACTTTGGGGGGCGGCAGACTAATATATGGTGAGCCTGAGCCTATGCCCTCGTGCAGGGGCTTCGTCGGGTACCGGATGCGGCGACGCCGCCTCCCCGACGTCTCCATGCTGGCGGCATGCGCTCGCGCCCGGTGTCCCGCCGGGCGGGTACATAGCATTTCAGGGAACGGTTCGGCGACGTCGGGCACCTCGCCGGCCGTGGAAACCCTTCGGCGCCGGCGCGCCGGTGGATAGGAGAGTGTGATTTTGGACGCGTTTTCCAAGCTGCCCGAGGCGATCAACGAGCTCGTCGCCGAGTTCTCTTCGGATCCGGTCTTCGGCACGCTCGACGCGGGTCTCACCCAGTACTCGCTTTGGCTCCTCATCGCCGCGGTCGTGCTCTTGATCATCGTCGGCGTGTTCGTGAAGAAGCAGACGCTCGTTCCCAAGGGCGTGTTCGTCAACGGCGTCGAGTACGTGGTCGAATATGTCGAGAACGACGTGGCCAAGGGCGTGGTCGGCACGGATTGGCGCCGGCACTTCCCGTTCCTCGCCACGATCTTCTTCTTCATCCTCGTGAACAACTTCATCGGCCTCATCCCGGGCATGAAGCCGGGCACGGGCGCCATCGGCTGCACCGCGGCGCTCGCCCTCGTGACGTTCATCTACTTCATCTACTTCGGTTGCAAGAAGCACGGGGTCCTCGGCTACCTCAAGAGCCTCGCGCCCGCGGGCGTCGCGTTCCCCATGAACGTGTTCGTGTGGGTCATCGAGGTGTTCTCGCTTTTGCTGCGCCCCATCACGCTGGCCATCCGTCTGTTCTGCAACATGTTCGCCGGGCACATCGTCATGGGCTCGTTCTCCCTCATGGCCACGATCTTCGCCCAGCCGCTCTTGGAGCACTTCACTGCCATGAACGCGGTGGGCGCGCTCCCGAGCATCGCATGGCTGCTCATCTTGCTCATCATCTACGTCGTCGAGTTCATCGTGGCGTTCGTGCAGGCGTACGTGTTCACCGTCCTGGCCGCGGTCTACATCCAGATCGCGGAGGCGGATGCCCACTAGCGCGCCCGGCGCGCCTAAGAGGTGACCCGGGCGGCGAGCGCCGCCCCGTCCATAGGTTGGAGTCCCGCGCCATACCGGCGCATGACAAAGGAGGAATTGTGGGAGTTATCGGATACGGTCTCGGTGTTATCGGTGCCGGCCTTGCCATCGGCCTTGCGGCGTTCGGCGCCACGAGCGCCATGGCGCGTCAGCCCGAGGTTCAGGGCCGCGCGTTCACGGTCTTCATCCTGGCGTCCGCCTTCACCGAGGCACTCGGCCTCATCGGCTTCGTCGTGACCCTCATTGCCTAGGAACGCCCCAGCGTGTGGCATAAGGAGCACATCATGAAGTTCACACATCGCATTGCCGGCGTCGCCGCGACCACCGCGTGCGCCGCGCTCTGCGCTCCGGTCTCGGCGTTTGCCGAGGAGGCGGGCGGTGCGAGCATCCTCATCCCCAAGATGGCGGAGTTCGTCCCCGCGCTCATCGCGTTCCTCATCATCTGGGTCGTCCTGGCGAAGGTCGCCTGGCCGCAGATCCTCGCGATGATGGATGAGCGCAGCAAGCGCATCGAGGAGAGCCTCGATGAGGCCGAGCGCACCAAGAAGCAGGCCATCGCGGACCGCAAGGCGTCGGACGACATGCTCACCGACGCGCGCCGCCAGGCTGCGGACATCGTGCTCGCGGCTCGCCAGGACGGCGAGGCCGAGCGCCAGCGCATCGTGGCCGCCGCGCACAAGGAGGCCGAGGCGATCATCGCCAAGGCGCATCGCACGGTCGAGGACGAGCGCCAGGCGCTCTACGCCGACGCGGCCGCATCCATCGCGGATCTCTCCGTGTCGGTGGCGTCCAAGATCGTCGAGAAGACGCTGGACGAGGATGGCGAGCAGCGCCGTCTCATCGAGCGCTACATCAAGGAAGCGGGTAGCCTGAATGCCAGCAACTAGCCGCAGGGAGATGAGGGTTCTCGAGACCTATGCGCGCGCATTGCTCGAGGCCGCGAAGACCGAGGGCCGCGTGTTCGAGGACCTGAAGCACCTCGACGCGATCGCCTCCTCGGCTCCCGAGGTCATCGAGGTGCTTCGGACGCTCGTCGAGCGCGACCAGCTCGACCTGCTGCCGAAGATCGCCGAGACGTACCGCGCCATGACGGAGGAGGACGCCGACATCGTGGGCGTGACCGTCACGACGGCGGTGCCGCTCGATGAAGACCTCCGTGCCGACATCACCAAGCAGCTCGAGGGCGAGCTCGGCACGCAGGTGTTCCTCATCGAGCGCGTGGACCCGTCCATCATCGGCGGCATCGTGCTCGAGATGCGCGGCCAGCGTCGCGACATCTCGGTCAAGACGCAGCTCCGCGCGGCTCGCGAGTCCCTTTCCTCCGTCCATCTGGACGACGAATCGCATGGAGGTGAAACCGCCCATGTCTGAGAAGATCGACGCGCAGTCCATCGCGCGCGCCCTCGCCGATAGGCTCGATAGCCTGGCGGCGACCGTCGACACCCAGGAGGTGTCCCACGTCGACGAGGTCGGCGACGGCATCGCGCGCGTCTCCGGCTTGCGCAACGCCATGGCCGGCGAGCTCTTGGAGTTCAAGAGCGTCGAGACGGGTGGAACCGTGTACGGCCTCGCGCAGAACCTTGACCGCGACGAGGTCGGCGCCGTGCTCTTCGGCGAGGTCGACACCATCGCCGAGGGCGACGAGTGCCGCACCACCGGCCGCATCATGGACATCCCCGTGGGTCGCGGCATGCTCGGCCGCGTGGTGAACCCGCTCGGCCAGCCCATCGACGGCCTGGGTGACATCCGCACCACGCACCGCCGCCCCATCGAGTTCAAGGCGCCCGGCGTCATCGACCGCACGCCGGTGTGCGAGCCGCTCCAGACGGGCTTGCTCGCCATCGACGCGATGATCCCCATCGGCCGCGGCCAGCGCGAGCTCATCATCGGCGACCGCAAGACGGGCAAGACCGCCATCGCCATCGACGCCATCATCAACCAGCGCGGTAAGGGCATCATCTGCATCTACGTCGCCATCGGCCAGAAGGCCTCCACGGTGGCGAACATCCGCGAGACGCTCTCGAAGCACCAGGCGCTCGATTACACGGTGATCGTCTCGGCCACCGCCGCCGACTCCGCGCCGCTGCAGTACATCGCCCCCATGGCGGGCGCCGCCATCGGCGAGTTCTTCATGTACAACGGCCGCGACGGCAAGCCGGCGAGTGCCGAGAACCCGGGCGGGCACGTGCTCGTGATCTACGACGACCTGTCCAAGCAGGCCGTGGCGTACCGTCAGATGTCGCTCACGCTGCGCCGCCCGCCGGGACGCGAGGCCTACCCGGGCGACATCTTCTACCTGCACTCGCGCCTGCTCGAGCGCTCCTGCAAGCTCTCCGAGGAGCACGGCAGCGGTTCCATGACCGCCCTGCCGCTCATCGAGACGCAGGACGGCGACGTCTCGGCGTACATCCCCACGAACGTGATCTCCATCACCGATGGCCAGATCTACTTGCAGAGCGACCTGTTCTTCCAGGGACAGCGCCCCGCGGTGGACGTGGGCATCTCGGTGTCGCGCGTGGGCGGCGCCGCCCAGACCAAGGCCATGAAGCAGGTCGCGGGCAACCTGCGCCTCGACCTCGCTGCCTACCAGGAGCTCCAGGGCTTCGCGCAGTTCGGCAGCGACCTCGACGCCACCACGCAGAAGCAGCTCACGCACGGCTCGCGCATGACCGAGCTCCTGAAGCAGCCGCGCTTCAAGCCGTTCGACGTGGCCGAGCAGATCGTGGCGCTCTATGCGGGCAACGAGGGCTACCTCGACGACCTGCCGCTCTCCCAGGTGATCCCGTTCCGCGACGAGCTCCTGGAGCAGATGCGCAACTCGTTCGGCCCGGTGCTCACGCGCCTGCGCAGCGAGAAGATCGAGGGCGACCTCAAGGGACGTCTCGACAACGCCATCCGCGATTTCAAGACGCAGTTCGTGTCCAAGCACGCGGTCGACTCCGCGTCTGCGGACGACGAGCCCGGCGCAGAGGAGCGCTAACCCCATGGCGAACCTTCGCGACATCAGGAAACGCATCTCGTCGGTTCAGAGCACCGAGCAGATCACGCGCACGATGGAGATGGTCTCGACGGCTAAGATCCGCCGTGCCCTCGATCGCTCGGTGCAATCCGAGCCCTACAAGGAAGCGCTCACCGATGTCATGCTCACGGTGGCGCAGGACGCCGAGGTCGCGGGCAGCAACCCCATGCTCAAGCGCCGCGAGACCATGAAGCGCTGCCTCGTCATCGCCGTCGCGTCCGACCGCGGCCTCGCGGGCGGCTTCAATGTGTCGGTGACGCGCGAGGCCGAGAAGCTCATGGCCTCGTGGAACCGCCTGGGCGCGGAGGCCCAGATCATCACCTGCGGCCGCCGCGCGAGCGACTACTTCCGCAACCACCCGGGCCTCGTGATGCACTTCGCGGGCACTTCGGCGGACCCGGACCTGCAGCAGGCGCGCATGATCTCGAGCTACGTCTGCCGCGAGTACGAGGCCGAGAAGCTCGACCGCGTGGTCATCGTCTACCATCACGCGAAGAACCGCGTGGACCAGGAGCTGCGCGTCGAGACGCTGCTGCCGCTCGACCCCGAGGCGATCGCGATGGCGCACGGCCCGCGCAAGAACACGGGCGAGGGGCCGGAGCGCGTCTCGTCCTCGTTCAAGTTCGTGCCCTCGGCCGAGCACGTGCTGGGCGAGCTCGTACCGAGCTACATCCTGACCGTCATCCACCAGGCGCTCATCGACTCCGCCGCTGCCGAGCAGGGCGCGCGCCGCAAGGCCATGCACTCGGCGACCGAGAACGCCACGGCGATCGTCGCCACGTTGACGCGTACGTACAACCGCGTGCGCCAGGCATCCATCACCACCGAGATCAACGAGATCGTGGGCGGTGCCTCAGCATTGGAGGAACAGCAATGATTGACCCGAGCATGAAGACGGCCATCGAGGAGGCCGGACAGGTCCGCTCCGCCGGCTCCGGCCGCATCGTGCGCATCATCGGCGCCGTGGTGGACGTGCAGTTCACCGGCCAGGTGCCCGGCATCTACAACGCGCTCACCGTCGAGGCCGACACCCCGATGGGGCACATCAGCACGGTCCTCGAGGTCGAGAGCCAGCTGCCGGGCGGCGTGGCCCGCTGCGTGGCCATGACCTCCACGGACGGCCTGCAGCGCGGCCTCGAGGCGGTGGACACCGGCGAGCCCATGAAGATGCCCGTCGGCCCCGAGACCCTCGGCCGCGTGTGGAACGTGCTGGGCAAGCCGGTGGACGGCAAGCCCATGCCCGAGGTGGAGGGCTATTACCCCATCCACCATCCCGCGCCGCACTTCGACGAGCTCACCACCCAGACCGAGATCTTCGAGACGGGCATCAAGGCCGTCGATCTGCTCGAGCCCTACATCCGCGGCGGCAAGACGGGCCTCTTCGGCGGCGCCGGCGTGGGCAAGACGGTGCTCATCCAGGAGCTCATCAACAACCTCGCGCAGGAGCACAACGGCACGTCGGTCTTCACCGGCGTGGGCGAGCGCACGCGCGAGGGCACCGACCTCTACCTCGAGATGACCGAGTCGGGCGTCATCGACAAGACCTGCCTGGTCTACGGCCAGATGAACGAACCCCCGGGAGCGCGCCTGCGCGTGGGCCTCGCCGGCCTCACCGCGGCCGAGTACTTCCGCGACCGCGGCCAGGACGTGCTGCTGTTCATCGACAACATCTTCCGCTTCTCGCAGGCGGGCTCCGAGGTCTCGGCCCTGCTGGGCCGCATGCCCTCCGCCGTGGGCTATCAGCCCACCCTCGCCACCGAGATGGGCGACCTGCAGGAGCGCATCACCTCCACCAAGACCGGCTCCATCACCTCGGTGCAGGCGGTCTACGTGCCCGCCGACGACCTCACGGATCCGGCGCCGGCCACGACCTTCACCCACCTCGACGCCCAGACGGTGCTCTCGCGCTCCATCGCGGCGCTCGGCCTCTACCCGGCCATCGACCCGCTCGCATCGAGCTCCGACGCGCTCGACCCGAGCATCGTGGGCGAGGAGCACTACCGCGTGGCGGTGAAGGTGCAGGAGATCCTGCAGGAGTACTCCGACCTGCAGGACATCATCGCCATCCTGGGCATGGACGAGCTCTCCGAGGAGCAGCGCCTCACGGTCGACCGCGCCCGCAAGCTGCAGCAGTTCCTCTCGCAGTCGTTCCACGTGGCCGAGAAGTTCACCGGCAACCCCGGTGTGTACATCCGCGTCGAGGACACCGTGCGAAGCTTCGCCGCCATCGTCGACGGCGAGTGCGACGACATCCCCGAGCAGGCGTTCCGCTACGCCGGCACCATCGACGACGTGCGCGAGCGCGCTGAGAAGATGAAAGCGAGCGAGTAGCCATGCGTGTGCGCATCGTATGCCCGGAACATAACGCGTACGAGGGCGGGGCCGTGTTCGTGGCGCTGCCCACGACCGACGGCGAGCTGGGCGACGCCCCGCTCCATGCGAGCGAGATCTGCTCGGTGGCCTCGGGGTACGTGCGCCTGTGCGACGAGCGTATGGGCGAGGTGAGCCACACGTTCGCCGTGGATGGCGGTTATGCCGAGATCACGGGCGACGAGGTGGTCATCCTGGCCGAGCGCGCCAAGGACATGGCGTCCGTCTCGCCCGACGAGGTGCGCGAGCGCCTGCGCGGATTTGAAGAACAATTGGGCAATTTGTCCGCAGATGATGCACGCCGCGCATATCTCTATAATGAAATCGCATGGTGCAAGCTGCTGTGCTCGAAGTAGCGCGCTGCTTACCCCACGAGTGAATGCGAACGTGCCATGCCCGGAGCCGCATCGGTTCCGGGCATGGTTGTGAAAGGCGGCTTTGTGAACATCATCCGCGTCCATGGCGGGCATGCCCTTGAGGGGGCCGTCGAGGTCTCCGGGGCGAAGAACTCCGCGTTGAAGCTCATGGCGGCGACGCTGCTCGCGCCGGGCGCAACGACGCTCACCAACGTCCCCAACATCTCCGACGTCCATGTGATGGGCAAGGTACTCAAGGGGCTGGGCGTGCGCATCGACGTGCTCGATGAGCACACGCTGCGCATCGACACCTCCACGGCCGATAGCTGGGAGGCGCCGTACGAGCTCGTCGCGAAGATGCGCGCCTCGACCGCCGTCATGGGACCCCTGCTCGGTCGCTTCGGCCGCGCGAAGATCGCCATGCCGGGCGGCTGCAACCTCGGCGCCCGCAAGATCGACATGCATATCCTCGGCCTCGAGGCGCTCGGCGTGAACTTCGACACCGATCACGGCTACATCCATGCCGCCGCGCCTGACGGCCTCACCGGCTCCATGGTCTCGCTCGAGTTCGCGAGCGTGGGCGCCACGGAGAACCTCATCATGGCGGCCGTCCGCGCCCGCGGCACGACGATCATCGACAACGCCGCGCGCGAGCCCGAGATCGTCGATCTGGCGAACATGCTCAACGAGATGGGCGCCAAGATCACGGGTGCCGGCACGCCGGTCGTCACGATCGAGGGCGTCGAGGAGCTGCATCCCGTGGAGCACCGCGTGATCGGCGACCGCATCGAGGCGGGCACCTTCGTGGTGGCGGCCGCCCTCGCCGCGGGCGACGCGGGCGTGGAGGTGCTGGGCTTCAGCCCGGTCCATCTGGGCATGGTGTTCAAGAAGCTCGAGCTCATGGGCCTGCGCTACGAGCGCTTGGAGAGCGGCGTGCACGCTTGGCGCATCGACCGCCCGGCGCCCACGGACATCCAGACGCTCCCGTTCCCCGGGTTCCCCACCGACATGCAGGCGCAGGTCATGGCGCTCGCCGCGCTGGCCGACGGCGTCTCGGTCATCACGGAGAACATCTTCGAGAACCGCTTCATGTTCGCATCCGAGCTCGTGCGCATGGGCGCGAACATCCGCATCGAGAGCCATCACGCCATCGTGCACGGCGTCAAGCGCCTGTCCGGCGCCGAGGTGGTCTCGCCCGACCTGCGCGGCGGCGCCGCCCTCGTGCTGGCGGGCCTCGTGGCCGATGGCTTCACCGACGTCTCGGCCACGCACCATATCCGCCGCGGGTACGAGCGGTTCGTTGACAAGCTGACAGGGCTGGGGGCGAAGGTAGAAAGCCTGTCGCTGCCCGATCCCGAGGACGATTAGGTAGGGTGCCCATGGGGATTCGCCATAAACGCGCGGTACAGCAGTCGAGGCAGACGTCCTCGGCCACCGCGAGCCGCATCTACAGCCGCAAGAACGTCTCGCGCTATTCCGAGCGTGCGCGGAAGCGCCGCAGGGGCAGGATCATCCGCCGCAGCATCGTGTGCTCGCTGCTCATCATGCTCATCACCGCGGGCAGCGCGATGGCGCTGTGGTTCAACAGCATCGTCGCGCGCCTGAACGACGCCGGCATCATCACCGACGAGCTCCGCGCGGTGCTCGTCGACTCCGACGTGGCCCGCGAGCCGTTCTACATGCTGCTGCTGGGCACCGACGGCCGTCCCGGTGAGGACACCTACCGCACCGACTCCATCATCCTGGCGCGCATCGACGCCACGAACCAGCAGGTCACGCTCATCTCCATTCCGCGCGACACGAAGGTCGAGTACAAGGGCAGCACGATGAAGATCAACGCGGTCTTCACGTACGGCCAGATGGACGACGGCAACGGCGCCGAGGAGATGGTCGAGGCCGTGAACGAGCTCTGCGGCGTCCAGATCTCGGAGTACGCGGAGATCAACTTCAGCGGCATGGAGGCGCTCATCGACGCCGTGGGCGGCATCGACCTCTACATCCCCGAGGGCGACGCGGTCGAGGGCGACGAGCACCTGAGCGTGGACGTGCCCTCCGGCCAGCAGCACCTCGACGGCGAGCACGCCCTCGCGTTCGCCCGCTCGCGCTACCTCTACGCCGACGGCGACTACACCCGCATGCGCCACCAGCGCATGGTGCTCGGCGCCCTGGCGGACAAGATCTTGAACAGCCTCGACGTGAGCACCATCCCCGCGATCCTCAACTCGCTGGCCGATATGGTGCACACGTCGCTCTCCGTGAACGACATCATCGCGCTCGTGAACGCCATGCGCGGTATGGACACGGACTCCATGTACTCGGCGAACATCCCCTCGTGGGCGGGCGACGACACCTACATCGACGGCCAGAGCTACGTGTTCGTCTACGAGGACGACCTGCGCGAGATGATGGAGCGCGTCGATGCCGGCGAGGATCCGCAGGGCCCGCAGACCATGGGCCAGGGCGGCGATAGCTCGGCGACGATCGGCGACCTCTCGGATAACTCGAGTGACGACTGGTCGAACGGAACGGCCACGACGAGCGGCGACGCTAGCTCGGATGACGTTGGGGACAGTTCGGAATGATCCATCGACGCCACTCGCTTTCATAGTATAGATAGGGCAGGGCTCGCGCGAAATCGCGGGCCCTGCCCTCGTTGTATACGGGTCTATGGGAGCGTGCTGCACGATCGATGCCGGCGGCACGATGCATTGTCAGGATCGGTGCGCTAGGCGGTGTCCAATTCATTCATCGGCAACGAAGCGAATGGGATTTGGTCGGTCATTTCGGTTTGCCATAGGCTGAATACTGAAAGGGGCCGAACATGGTGGATCGCCTGGTCATAATTCTCAGCGCGCTCAACCAGAGCGGCGAACCGGTGAGTATTGCATCTCTAGCTGAGCTCGCTGGCGTTTCATCCCGCACGATTTATAACGATATATCGCGCATCAACGACAAGCTTGAAGAGGCGGGGTACGCCGGTGTCAGCATCAAACGTGGTGAGGCTGTACTCTCACAGCAAATCGGTGTCGACGTGGCTAGGGTCGTTGTTGGAGGGGAGTCAATCTACTCGAACCGCACACTGCGTCGTAAACGCATCGCTGAGCTCAGCTTGATGCTGCCCGACTGCTTTAGCGTCGCTGATATAGCACGGCACTTTGATCTTTCTCGGAACACAATCTTGCGTGACTTTGAAGCGCTCGTGCCGACTTACGGTTTCTATCGGCTTCGCCTCGAGGGGGAGCACTTCCGCGGGTATCGCATTGACGGCTCAGAGCCTGATGCTCGTCGAATGCTCGTGCAGTTGATTCAGGATGATCCAACGTTTATCGATCAAGAGACCACGCCGGCAGAGCGTGCTTTTCTCGAGCGTGTACGCAGCGTAATAACAACCTACACAAAGGAACTCGGCGTTCGCCTAAGCGACTCATCCTTTGAGTTTCTTGAAGCTGCTTTCTTTGCGGTACGTAAACGTCTTGATATTGGCAAAGGTCTCAATGATGGCGAGACATCGTTTGACGAGCTGCCCACAAAGGAACTCGATCTAGTGACTGCAAATGCTTCGGACCTCTCACGGTTGTTTTGCCATCAACTCGATCGCTGCGAGCTTGTTTACATCGCCGAGTACCTCGCCTCCGCCTCCGGAATTGACCAGAAGGACTCTCTATCCGAGAACTGGATTCGCTTTGGCTTTCTGGTTGAACAGCTTATCGAGGATGTGGGCGATCGATACCCGGCAGCAGCCTTTCTCGATGACGAGCAGCTATTCAGTGGTCTCATGAACCATCTACGCCCGGCGTACCATAGAGCGCTTATGGGAATTCATATCGATAATCCTCTGTACGATCTCGCGGTTGGCGAGTACGCGGATCTGGATCGCGTCGTCCAGGATGCGCTCGAACCCGTTCAGCACGAGCTGGGTGTCGAGTTCATCGAACAGGAACGAGCATACTTCACCCTGTTTTTTGCTGCCTCCATCGAACGAAACCGGCGCCTGCTGCACCGTCCGCGCGTCGCTCTGGTTTGTGGGACAGGGCGTGCTACATCGGAGATCATTCGCGCCCGTCTGGCCAGTCGATTTGATGTCGAAATCGCCGGCACGTTCGGTTCCCGCGAGATTGGGTCTTGGCTCGCGCAGCACGAGGTTGATATTGTGCTCACTACTGTTCCCATCGGGCTGCCCGACCAAAATGTGCTCGTTGTCGATTCGTCATTCACCCAAGGGGATGAGGAGCGCTTTGGCCAGGCGCTGGCTCGTCTTGCCCGCAACGAGCGACGCGCGCTGCGGCATTCTGAGGCATCGGAGCCATCGGAGCCATCGTGTGTCTCTGATGATGTGGATGTCGAGGCCTTCACAGAGGGTCGTCAACGCGCCGCGCTTTCACTGAATGAGGTTCTGCCCCCGCAGGCGGTCAGTCTAGGGTTCTCTGCATGTGACAAGGTGGACGCTGTTCGGGAGGCGGGCAGGCTTCTTGTGGAGAACGGGTTTGCCGACCTCTCATACGTCGACGCAATGGTTGAAAACGCCTCGTCGAACGGGGTGTATATCGTAGTCGCGCCTGGCGTGGCGTTCCCGCACGCTGCAAGCGAGCGTGGTGCTCGCCGCGTCGGGTTCAGCGTGGTAACCCTCAAGCAGCCAGTAGCTTTTGGCAATTCGATTAACGACCCGGTGCGTCTGTGCATCGGACTTTGCATGATCGACCACCAATCCCATCTCAAGCCCCTGGCAGAGCTCGTTAGCGTACTTAATGATCCTTCGGCGGTCGCCCGGATTGTGGAGGCGCAGACGGTACGCGATGTCATGGACGTTTTGCTCGAACCACACAAGCCCGCATCTGGAAGCGGGCGACAAGTCTAGGAGGGAGGTGCTGCATGAAATATCTTGAACATGGGCTTCTTCAGCTTAAGGCTGACGTGACGTCTCCCGAGGCGGCAATCCGTTGTGCGGGTGGCTTACTGGTGGCGAATGGCCTCGTTGACGAGCGATACATCGACGCGATGATTGCTTCGTATCACACGAACGGGGCTTACTTCGTCATTGCGCCGCATATCGCCATTCCACACGCGCGACCAGAAGATGGAGCCCGGGAATCCGGTGTGTCGTTCGTCTCGCTGGCGCACCCCATCGCATTTGGGAGTTCAGCGAATGATCCAGTTGATTTGGTATTCGGGCTTGCTGCGCATTCGGGATCAGAGCACCTGAAGCTCATACAGCGGATTGTGGCTCTGCTCAACGATGCCCGATGCGTCGAAGCGTTGCGGGCGATGGACAACCCGATTGAAATGGAGAGTTTGATCAAGGGGGTACGCGCATGAAGATTTTAGCAGTCTGCGGGTTGGGTCAGGGTACGAGTCTCATCCTGCGTATGAATGTCGAGTCGGTTCTCGAGCAAATGGGAGTCGATGCTGATGTGGAGCACATCGACGTCTCGTCGGCGAAAAGCATGCCAGCCGACTTGATTCTCACTACGAATGAGCTTGCCGATACGTTGCGCGAGAGCGGCTCAGAAGTTCCCATCGCAATCGTAAACAACTATTTCGATCAGGCCGAGATTACGCAGGCACTCACCGACGCCTTCGCGACGATGAGCAAGTAGAGAGGGGTGCATCGTGGAAGTATTCACCTGGATAGCCGATAACATCTTTGGAACGCCGGCGATCATGCTCGGAGCCATCGTACTCGTTGGCCTGTTGCTGCAGAAGAAGGATTTCAGTCATGTGATGATGGGAACCTGCAAGGCCATCATCGGCTTCCTCATCATCAATTCGGGATCGAATATCATCACCGGAGCGTTGAACATTTTCAGCCCGGTGTGGCAGGAGGTCTTCGGGTTGCAGTCGACCGCGCTCGCCAACTACCTGGGCCAGGATGCGTTTAGCACTCAGTTCGGAAGTGCTGTCACGCTGGCAATGACGCTCGGCTTCCTGATTAATGTGCTGCTTGCGCGCTTTACGCCGTTCAAGTACATCTACCTGACTGGTCATATGATGTTTTGGACTACGACGATCTTCGCCGGCATCGCTGTGCAGGCGGCGGGCGGCTCCGTGGGCTTCTGGCCGCTTACCATATTCCTGTCGGTCATCATGGGTTTGTATTGGACGTTCCAGCCTGCCATCATCCAGCCCCTCGTGCGCAAGATTACTGGCAACAACAATGTTGCGCTTGGTCACACCTCGGCTAGCGCGGGCCTGCTTGCCGCGTTGGCCGGCAAGCTTTTCGGCAACAAGAACTCCGATGCCGAGCATATGAACCTGCCCAAGAAGCTCGAATTCCTGCGCGACTCTAACGTCATCACGGCGTTGACTATGGCGGTGCTCTTCGTGATTGGCGGTGCCATCGTGCTTACCAGGGACACCGAAACCGCCCAGGCGCTCATCGCTTCCGCTGGCTCACAGAACTTCATTGTGTACGTGATCGTCCAATCCTTCACGTTCGCTGCAGGTATCGCGGTTGTGCTGACAGGCGTGCGCATGTTCATCGGTGAGATTGTCCCAGCATTCAAGGGAATTGCGACCAAGATCGTCCCCGGTGCCATCCCGGCTCTCGATTCGCCTATCCTCTATCCGTTTGCTCCCAACTCGGTCACCCTCGGCTTCGTTGGTGCCTTCGTGGGTGCCATCATCTGGATGGTCGTCCTGGGCAGCACTGTGGGGTATGTATTCGTTCCGCCCATGATCGCGCTATTCTTCCATGGTGCTGTCGCCGGTGTGTTCGGCAATAAGATGGGCGGTATCCGAGGAGCCCTTATCGGCGGCTTCGCATGCGCGACCTTGCTCGCATGGGGTCAGTACGTCATGGTTACGTTCTTCATCGGCACCACGATTCCCGATACCGCTCTGTGGGCGGCGGACTGCGACATGTTCATCCTCGGACCGATTGTAGGTTTGCTTGCGTCGCTGCTCTTCTAACGGAGCAATGTTCGGTCGTACCGAGATACAAGGAGGTTGATATGTCATTCGCAAGGACGTTTTTTGGCGACATTCCCACTAGTCAGCTGGGATTCACCTACTCGCACGAGCATATCGTGTGCCTGCCCGGGCATTGGGTCGAGCGGGGCGAGACCGATTTGCTGCTCGACGATCCCGCGAAGTCCGAATTGGATGTCGAGGAATTTGTGCAGGCTGGCGGCAAGACCATTGTTGATGCCACCGCGGTGGACTATGGGCGCTGCGTGGAGGATGTTGCCGGGATTGCGCGGCGCACCGGCGTCCAAGTCATCGGTACGGGTGGCTTCAACAAGGGATTTCTTTGGGATGCCCGGCTCACGCGGAGATTGCGCGGCATAGTGGGGAATTTCGATACCTATGGGGAGTGGATTGAGGAACGGTCTATCGATGAGCTGGCAGCCTTCGTTGTGAAGGAGGTTGAAGAAGGTCTAGAGGGAACTTCGTATCGCGCCGGGCAGATTAAGTTTGGCACGGGGTACAACAGTATCTCACCGCTCGAGGAGAAGACTATCCGGGCGGTCGCACGCGCGTTTCACGAGACGAAGGCGCCTGTCCATGCGCATACCGAGGCGGGTACGATGGCGCTCGAGCAAATTGAGATTTTGCGCAGTGAGGGAGTGCCTCTCGACTGCGTGTCCTTTGGGCATATGGACCGCAATCTGGATACGTACTACCACAAGAAAATCGCCGAGACGGGCGCGTTCCTGTGCTTCGACGGCATCAATAAGACCAAGTACGCTCCCGAGACCGCTCGCACGGGGGCGATTCTCGCCCTCGTCAAGGCTGGCTACGAAGATCAGATTCTCATCAGTGGTGACACCGCGCGCAGAAGCTACTACCGTCATTACGATAACGGACCAGGGCTTTCGTTTATCAAGGAGAAATGGATTCCGCGCTTCATCGAGGAAGCGGGTGAGGCGGGGTTCGACGGCGAGGCGCTTGTCGTAAAGTTTTTCGTTGCGAACCCTGCGCGCTGCTTCGCGTTCAAGGAGTAGACGCAATGGGACGCGAGGAGAAGCAGATGGCGGGTGTCGACAGGGGCACCGTTGGTGTCATGGCGGAGAGCTCGAAGCTACATATGGGGTATGCGGAGGAGACCTGTTTCACCATTGGGAAGCGCATTGCTGCGGACGTGCCGGTCATCCTACCGGTGGGAGCGGTCGAGGCTCACGGGCCGCACCTTCCTCTTGAGACCGACAACCTGCTCGCCGCTCGTTATGCGCGTCGTCTAGCCGCGCTTGTAAACGGTCTGGTGTTACCCACGCTGCCGTTCGGCCAGGTGTTTAGCCTTGGAGACTTTCCTGGTAGCCTGAGCCTGTCGAACGAGACGCTCACCCGCATTGTGGTCGAACTCGGTGAGGGTTTGTATCGACAGGGCGTCCGCATTTTTGTGTTGTTCAGCGCGCATCTGGGTAACCTGACCGCGCTGAAGGAGGGGGCACGTGAGCTATGGGCGCGCCATCGGGACATGTGCACGCTGCACATGTTTTATCCCGACCTTCAGAAGCTCGCCGCAAACGTGCGCGAAAGCCCGGCGGCACATGTGAGCTACATCCACGCCTGCGAGATAGAGACATCACTCATGCTCTATCTGGCTCCCGAGCATGTCGATATGGCTAAGGCTCTGGCTGAGGATCCAAAGCTGCCGATTGACGCAGATTACACGCCGACGCCATGGAGTGAATTCACCCAGACTGCAGTGCTCGGAAACGCGCGACTTGCAACCGAAGAGAAGGGTCGCTACCTAATAGAGGAGACTCTTAAGCGTGCCGCAGCGATTGTCGAATATGAGAAGGAGCGTGTGCGCTCCGTTTCGTGAGAAGGCGAATGCCGATCCCGGTGTAAGCTGCGATATGCCAAAGCAGCGCCCGACACCATGGCGGTGGGTACCGTGGTGTCGGGCGTCGTGCTATATCGGGCGAGGGAGTGGAGGGCCTCGCGGTATGCGTTCCCGTTCAGCGTTGGGCTGATGGCATGCGGGAGCGATGAGCTGTTAGGCGAAGCGCGCCACGAGCTCCTCGAGGACGTCCACCATCGCCTCGAGCGACGAGACGGGGATGAACTCGTTGACCCCGTGGAACGCGAAGCCGCCGGTCGAGAGGTTGGGGCAGGGAAGCCCGCGGAACGAGAGCTGCGCGCCGTCGGTGCCGCCGCGGATGGGCAGCACGCGCGGCTCGACGCCGGCGGCGGTGAAGGCCTCCTTCGCGCGTTCGATGAGCTCGGGGTGGTCGGAGACGACCTCAGCCATGTTGCGGTACTCCCGGCGCACCTCCACGCGCACGCGCTCCGTGTCGAGCTCGGCGTTCAGGAACGCCGCCGCGCGCTCCATGAGGGCGATCTTTTCCTCGAAGAGCCCCGCGTCGTGGTCGCGCACGATGTAGCGGGCGCACGCGCGCTCGCAGGTGGCGGAGACGCCGAGCAGGTGGATAAAGCCCTCGTAGCCCTCGGTGTGCTCGGGGCGCATCGCGGCGGGCAGCAGGGCGTGGAAGGCGCAGAACAGGTTCGCGGCGTTCACCATGCGGTTCTTCGCGTCACCGGGGTGGATGGAGTAGCCCTGGAACGTGACGGTGACCTCGCAGGCGTTGAAGCACTCCCACTCGAGCTCGCCGATGGGCCCGCCGTCGACGGTGTAGGCATACGTGCAGCCGAACGCCTCCAGGTCGAGGAGGGCGGCGCCGTGCCCGATCTCCTCGTCCGGGCAGAAGCATATGCCCAGGCGCGGATGCGGCAGCTCCGGGTGCGCGGCCAGGCGCGCGACGAGCGCCATGATCTCGGCGACGCCCGCCTTGTCGTCGGCGCCCAGAAGCGTCGTTCCATCGGAGCAGACGAGGTCCTCGCCCACGAGCCCGTCGAGCACGGGGAGCTTGTCGGGGCCGATGGCGACGAGGGTGCCCGCATGCTCGCCGCAGATGAGGTCCCCGCCCGCGTAGTGCACGATGTGCGGCTTCACGCCGCGTCCGGGCGCCGCCTCCGTGGTGTCGATGTGCGCGATGAGCCCGAGGGCGGGTAGGTGCTCCGCGCCGGGGCTTGCCGGGACGTGCGCGGTCACGTAGGCGTGCTCGGAGACCGCGACGTCCTCGGCGCCCAGTTCATGCAGCTCGTCTGCGAGCACATGCGCGAGGTCGAACTGCTCCGGGGTCGAGGGGATCTGGTCGGCATGGGCGTCGCTCGACGGCGTATCGACCTGCACGTAGCGCAGGAAGCGCTCGAGGACGTCGGAGGGGGTGCGCTGGTCTGCCACGATGATGCTCCTTTCCTGGGCGGGTTGGAGCCTGAGCGCCCGCCCGCCGTTCGCATGGTTCCACTCTAGCACGCGCCGCCGCAGGGGATGGAGCCGCGGCGCGCCCCGCCCAGCGCGCGGCACTGCTGCGGCGTGTGCGACTCCGGTGCAGTGGGGCAGAGCGGCGGGTCATTGGGGTACAATCGTGCGGAAATCACGACGATGGGAGCATTTCATGGATACCACCGCGGCCTCGCAGGAGCTGCACCTCACGATGTCGAACGAGGACTACCTCGAGTGCCTCGTCCGCATCGAGGAGGAGGGGAAGGCGACGGACGGCATGCGCTCCGTGGATGTGGCGACGCGCCTCGGCGTCTCGAAGGCGTCGGTCAACAAAGCCATCACCGCGCTCAAGGCGCAGGGCCTCGTCGAGCAGTCGCACTACGGCAAGATCGCCCTCACCGACCAGGGGCGCGAGATCGGCAACGCCGTGTGGAGCCGCCACCGCTTGCTCCGCGCGTTCCTCACCGAGGAGCTCGGGGTTGACTTCGACCGTGCCGACGCCGAGGCATGCAAGATGGAGCACGCCCTTTCGGAGGACACCATGGAGCGCTGGCTCTCGTATCTACAGCACCAGGGCATCGCGTTCGAGGGAGATCGATCCTAGATGGCGCAGACGGACTACTTCGACCGTGCGGGCGCGCGCGAGCTCATGGAGCGCTTGCAGCGCGAGACGCTCCTTGCGCAGGGTCCCATGGGCACGATGCTCATGAGTGAGCCCGACGCGGGCGGCGTTCCCGCTGCCTTCTGGAACCTCGCCGAACCCCAGGCCGTGCAGCGCCTGCACCGCCTCTATGCGGCGGCGGGCGCGCAGGTCATGCTCACGAACACGTTCCAGGCGTCCGCCCCGGCGCTCGAGCGGGACGGCATCGCGCGCGCTATGGCCGAGGTGAACCGCGCCGCCGTCGATAACGCGCGCGCGGCGGGGAGCCTTCCCGTCGTCGGCTCCATCGGCCCCTGCGGCATCGAGTGGTTCCGCGAGGATTCCCCGGAGTACCGCGCCGCCCGTGCCGCGTATCGCGACCAGGCGCTCGCGCTGCTCACCGCAGGCGTCCCGGCCATCATGCTCGAGACCTTCTGCTCCATCCGCGACCTCGGCCCCGCGCTCACAGGCGCGCGCGACGTCGCGGACGGCATGCCGGTGCTCGTGAGCTTCGCGGTCGACGAGGACGGCTGCCTGCTGGGGGACGGCCTCACCATCGAGGGTGCCGCCGTGTACGCCGAGCAGCACGGGGCGAGCTCGGTCGGGGTGAACTGCTGCTCCATCGAGGCCGCCGACGTCGCGCTCCCGCGCCTGCTGCACGCCGCGCGCACCCCGGTGTCCGTGCGGCCGAATGCGGGGAATCCCGCGCGCACGGAGGACGGCGCTCTCGTCTGGCCCGTCTCCGCGGAGCGCTTCGCCCAGGCATGCGTGCGCTGGCGCGATGCGGGCGCGCGCCTTGTGGGGTGCTGCTGCGGCGGCACGCCCGCCACGACGGCGGCCATGGCGGACGCGCTTATATAACACGCGCATATACATAAGAAGCGGTGGCCCGCGCGGTCGCTTCCGCAGAGACGGTGTGCGGCGCACGGCTGCCACGGATGTTGGGTATATGGATGGTGCGGCACCGCGGCGCGGGGCTGAGTTCCGCATGCCGCGATACCGCATATCCGCAACAGCATCCAAGGAGTGCATGCTCGATGAGCACGATGATTCACCTGTCTGCCGACGGTTGGTACACGCGCGTCGACGATGAGGCAATCGAGGTAGATCTCGCACGCATCGCCGATGCCGTCGGCGGGCTTTGGTCGCAGGCAGCCCCGGGCGCCCTCGTCTACGTGGCGTTCGACACACGCGCCGCGGCGGAGCGCCTCGCCTGCCTGGTGGGCAGGATCCTCGCCGGGCACGGGCTCGCCGCGAAGGTGTCCGACCGGTTCGCGCCCACCCCGGCGCTGGCGTGGACGGTGGCGCAGGACGCGCGCGCTTGCGGCGGCATCATGGTGACGGGCTCGCATCATCCGTACGACTACCTGGGCGTGCGCATTTACGGGAGCGACGGCGTCGCGGTGACGCGCGAGGCATCCGACGAGATCGAGCGCAACGTGTCCGCCGAGCCCATCGGCGTGTACGGGGGCATCCACCGCACCGACATCGTCACGCCCTACCTGGACGCGCTCTGCGCATCGGTGGACGGCGTCGCCATCGCGCAGGCAGGACTCTCGGTGCTCTACGACCCGCTCTACGGGGCCGGTCGCACCTATCTGCCCCAGGTCATGAGCGCGCTCGGCATCAACGTGGCCGAGATCCACGGCTCCGACGACGAGGACACCCTGGACGTGCACCCCGAGCCCGTCGAGCCCTGGGTGGACGATTGCGAGCGTGCGGTTATGGAGACCAATGCGTGCGCGGGCTTCGTCACCGATGGCGACGCGGACCGCCTGAGCGCCGTCGATGAGCGCGGGCGGTTCATCAGCCCGCGCATGATCGCGACGCTCGTGCTCAAGCATCTCGTCGAACACCGCGGCCAGACGGGTCGCGTCGTCCTGGGCGTCGCGGCGTCGACGCTCACGCGGCGCATGGCACGCGCGCTCGGCTGCCGCGTGACCATGAAGCCCACCGGTTTCGAACATATATATAAGGAAGCGTTGAAGGGCGACGTGCTGCTGGGCGTCGAGGGCCGGACGGGCATCTGCGTACCCACCCATATGCTCGAGCGCGACGGCCTGCACATCGCGCTGCTGCTCTGCGAGCTCATGGCGGTCGAGGGCAAGCCGCTCGGGCAGATCGTCGACGAGGTCGAGCAGGAGTACGGCGCCATGGCCTACGCGATGCGCGACCTGCGCGTCGAGAACGAGGTGAGCGAGATCTTCCGCACGATGCTGCCCGGGCTCAATCCCCGCACCGTCGCGGGACGAGTGCCGGTCGCGGTGAGCCACATGGACGGGCTCAGGCTCGAATTCGAGGATGAGTCGTGGGTGCTCCTGCGACCGAGCCGTATGGATCCCGTGGTGCGCGTGTACGCGGAGGCCCCGACCGTGCAGGAACGCGACCAGCTGCTCGAGGCCGGCTGCGACATCGCGCGCGGTGAGGCGATCGATAATGGCGTCTGCTAAAGCTGAAGAAAAGGTCGGAGAAAGAATTTCAAATTCATCACGGGTTCGGCGAGCGGTAGCAAATAGTAGACGAGCGTTTTCGAAACACTATATATAGTGGTCGAAAGCACTTCAAAGGGCTCAATTGTGTAGGAGATATGGAGGGCAACATCCCCGCTTGCGCCCGCCGGGATTTCTGGCATTATATCTCCTTG
>NZ_CAPF01000093.1:0-14467 GCF_000321165.1 Enorma timonensis | reverse complement strand
TTCAGAGCGCCCTTCGCGTGTAAAGGTGTCAACTCTGTTCATGAAGGTCCGCGCGGGCGGTTCACATACGGCGGCGCCTGCATGCCGACTACAGTCCATCCTCATTGACAAATAGGAAAAAAAGGAAAAAATAGGAAAAAAAGGAAAACAGCAGCTCGATTATGGTCGAATAGAGCAGATACCGCCAAACTTCGAAGGGGGTTCATCGTGGAGCAACCTATCTTTTCCCCAGCGTTTGGCAACCGACCCTCATACCTCGTCGGACGCGAGGATGTGCTCAGCGAGATGCTTTCCGGCTTGGCGACCGAGCCGGGGAATCGTCGACGGTCGACGGTCCTGCTCGGCCAACGAGGAAGCGGCAAGACCGTGCTGCTCCTGGAACTTGCCGAGCGGGCTTCGAAGCAGGGTGTCGTTGTCGCAACACCGACCATTGCTACGGAGGGCATGCTCGAACGCGTTGTTGAGAAGATTCAGGATGCGGGTCAGCGATACGTGGGCGAGCCGAGGTCGACCCGCGTGTCGGGCGGGAGCATCGGCGCGTTCGGATTCTCTGCAGGTCTGGAATTCAGTCGCGACGTGCAGGAAACGAAGAGCGCGGCATTTCGTCTTACGCAGCTGGCGCGGACGCTTACCGCGCGCGGTCACGGCATCTTAATTCTTATCGATGAGCTGCAGGCAAATTCACCCGATGTGCGGAGCCTTGTCGCGGTGTATCAGGAGCTCATCGGCGAGCGCCTCGACGTCTCGCTTGTGTTGGCAGGGCTGCCGGGCGCGGTGTCTGCGACGCTCAACGACCGCGTGCTCACCTTCTTGAACCGCGCGGACCGCGTGCGGCTTGAGCCGCTCCGGGATTCCGAGGTCATTGCGTTTTTGGATCGTGCGTTCTCGACGCTCAACATCGTCATAAGCAAAGACCAGCTCGATTGTCTGGCACGTGAGATTAAAGGTTCACCGTATCTGCTCCAGCTCGTGGGATACAACATTTCGCAGCGGCTCCCGCACGGCGGCATCGCGACAGATGATTTGCTCGCAGTATGTTGCTCTGTCGCGCGAGATGATTTTGAGCGCGACGTATGCATGACGACGCTCCTGGCCTTATCCGAGCGCGATGTCGACTTTCTCGTCGCTATGTCCCGAGACGATGGGCGCTCGAAGATGAGTGACATCGCGGAGCGCCTGGATGTGAAGGCAGATTATGCGCAGAAGTATCGAAAGCGCCTCATCGATGCAGGCGTGATCGAGCCTGCTGGTCGCGGGTTCGTGCGCTTCGACGTTCCGTACCTGCAGGATTATTTGAAGCGAGAATACGCCGACCTGTAACAGAGGGCGGAGTAAGAGTGAGCTTCCGGCCATATCGCCCACCGCAACCAAACAGCTTCCGATGGGGCATCCGCTTGGGTGCCCCTATTTTTACGCCAAGGTTCGAGAGTCCTCCCCGCGCGTCGCACCGCTTCACAGGTGAACGACGGCGGCACCTCCCCCAATCTACTCGCATAACCACTCACGGCGCCATACAGACCGTTCGCATAAATTATAGACATATAGAACGTAATAGACGTATATTACTTTTACGAACACGGAGGGCACTGCGTGCTTTTGCACCGTGAGTTTGGCATCAACTGGCGGGAAGGGGGTGTGACATGGAGAAGCGCATCGTCGTCGCGACGCACGGTAGATTCTCGGAGGGCATCCTCACTTCGATGAAGATGATCTTCGGCGACCAGACCCCCATCGAATGCATCACGGCATACGTGGATAGCGACACGGACTATCAGGAGCTATTTCGCCGGACAGTCGCCGAGAACGACTACGCCACCACGGAGCTCATCGTACTTACCGATGTGCTCGGCGGCTCTGTGAACAACGAGTTCACCAAACTGCTCGGCGAGTATCCATTTCACTTGGTATGCGGCCTCAACCTCGCTCTTCTGCTCGAGGTCGCGGTGTGCCCCGCGGACACCGTCTCGGAGCAGCTGCCGAGCATCGTCGAGCGAGCGCGCGACGGCATCGCTTTGGTGAACGGCCTCGTCGGGAGCACGGCGGAGGCGGACGCCAACGAGTTTTAACGCATGGCTTCGCGCGGAAGCGACCCCTTCGCGCGGGGCAATCCAGAAAGGACAACGACGTGATCAAGCTCTTCCGCATCGACCACCGGTTGCTGCACGGGCAGGTCGGATTCTCGTGGGTGCGCTCCATCGGAGCCGACTGCATCCTCATCGCCGATGACGACTCCGCGACCGATAGCCTCAAGATGGCGACGCTGCGCTTGGCGAAGCCGCAGGGCATCAAGCTCGTCGTCAAGACCGTCGAGGACAGCATCAAGGCCATCAAGAGCGGCGTGACCGACAAGTACAAGCTCTTTATCGTCACGGGCAGCGTTGCCGACGCCAAACGCATCTGCGACGCGATACCGGAAATCACGAGCATCAACCTCGGCGGCATCAAGAAGCGCGAGGGTGCGCGCCAGGTGAGCCAGGCGATCTTCCTCCTTCCCGAAGAGGAGGACATGCTGCACGAGCTCGGGGCACGCGGCATCGAGCTCGAGATTCGCCAGGTGCCCACGGAGACGAAGACCATCTACGCCTAACCATATTCGATTCAAAGGAGAAGAGAGGGTCCAGCCATGCTTACACCTATGCATGAACTTCTGCAAGACGCCAAGAAGGGTCACTATGGCATTCCGGCGCCGAACGTTTTCAGCCGTTTCACCATGGAAGCCTGCCTGCAGGCCGCCGATGAGCTCGATGCCCCGGTGATCCTGGGATGCCCCGGCGTTTTCGGCATCGAGGAGATGGGCGAGCTCGCGCGCTTCTACGAGCGCCGCTATCCGAAGGTCCCGTTCGCGCTCAACCTCGATCACGGCGGCCCCTTCGAGCACATCATCCGCGCCATCCGCGCCGGGTTCAGCTCGGTCATGGTCGACCGCTCCACGCTTCCCTACGAGCAGAACGTCGCCGAGTCGAAGGAGATCGTGAAGATCGCCCATGCCGTCGGCGTGTCGGTCGAAGCGGAGCTTGGCCATGTCGGCCAGGGCAATGAGTACGAGGAGACCCGCGACGCCGGCCTCACGCATCCGGAAGAGGCGGCTTCGTTCGTCGAGGAGACGGGCGTCGACTGTCTCGCGGTCGCCGTCGGCACGAGCCACGGGGCCTACAAGGGCACGCCGCACCTTGAGTACGACCTGCTTTCCACCATCGCCCAGAGCGTGGACGTGCCGCTCGTGCTTCACGGCGGCTCCGGCACCGGTGATGACCTCATCGCGAAGGCGATCGAGTGCGGCATCCAGAAGGTGAACCTCTGGACCGACCTGTCGCAGGCGTCGAACATGGCGGTCAAGGCGACCATCGAGTCCGACTACGCGCCGGATGTCGATCCCAACAAGAAGAAGATCAACGCCTGCCAGTACGACGAGATCGGCGCTGCGGCCTATAAGGAAGCGCTCATGCACTACATGAACGTCTTCGGCTGCACCGGCAAGGCGTAGGCAACGTGACAGGCAAGGGTTCCCATGCGCTTTCTGCCCACCAACCAGATTTGGCGCTATTGGAGCTTCGAGCGCTTTCTGACCGATGTGGCCTCGCTCGATATCCGCGACGTCGACCTTTGGCTCTGCAACCAGCACGTCAACATCGATGCGCACGCCGTATACAACGCGTCCGAAGTCGCCCGGCTCGTGAGCCGGTACGGCGTGCGCATCCGGACGCTCACGCCCGAGCAGAGCAATCCCAAGGCGTACAACATCGCCTCATCCGATAGCCAGGTGCAGCGGCTTACCGAGGGCTATTACCGCCAGATCGTGTCGCTCGCTGCCCGGTTAGGCGCCCGGCGCATCTCGGTCAACGCTGGATGGCGCCTGCTCGACGACGACCCGTCGCGGGCTTGGGATGCGCTCTGCACCATGCTGCGCGCCATCTGCCACATGGCGGCAGAGGAGGGGATCGAGGTCTGCGTGGAACCCTTGTCGCGAACCCAGTATCGGCTCGTGATGGATGCAGACGGCCTATCTCGATTGCTTGGGGAGGTGAATGAGAAGAACCTGCGCGCCACGCTCGATACCGGAACGATCGCCCGCAACGGCGACAGCCTCTCCGCCCACCTGCGGGAGGTTGGGGAGCGTGTCGGGTACGTGCACTTGACGAACCTCGACCCGCATGTGTTCGCGCACCTGGGATGGGGAGACTCCCGGGGCGTGCTTGAGCCGGGCGCGGTGCTGCAGGAGCTCGAGGCGCATGGCTACGAGGGGGACTGTGCGCTCGAGATGACCGCATCTGCCTATTACGATCGCCCGCGCGAGGCGCTCGCGCGTTCGATAGAAACACTGAAGGGATGTGAACGGTAATGCTTATTCCCGCATTGCTCACCGGCCTGGTGGTCGGCCTGTGCAAGATGGACTACTTCTTCGGCTACTGCATGCTCAACCGCCCCATAGTCGAGGGCGCGCTTGTGGGCCTCGTGCTCGGTGACGTGGCCACCGGCGCCATCATCGGCGCCTCGCTCGAGATCGTGTTCCTGGGCTCGTTCCCCATCGGCGCGGCGGTCTCGCCCGACGGCGGCACCGCAGCCGGCGTCTCGACCGCGCTCGCAGTGATCACCGGAGCCGGCACCGGTATCGGCACCACGTTCGCCGTGCCGCTCGCGCTCATCGGCGGCTTCGCCTACGTGCTCTGCAAGTTCATCAACGCCTTCTTCGGCGAGGCTATGAAGGCGCAGCTTCTGAACGACAACGACCGCGCCGCCCGCGCCATCTTCTGGGTGGGCGCCTGGGTGAGCCAGTTCGGCCTGTACTTCCTCATCGGCTTCCTGTCCATCTACTTCGGCAGCGGCGCCATGGAGGCAGCGGTCAACTCCATCCCCACGAACATCATCAACGCCCTGAACTCCGCCGGCAACCTGCTGCCCGCCGTGGGCTTCGGCCTCCTGCTCACCATGATCATGGACAAGAAGGTAGCCGCGTGGTTCTTCATCGGCTTCATCCTCACCGCGTACCTGGTCATGCCCACCATCGCCGTGACGCTGCTCGCGACCGCGGCCGTGGTGCTCATCGTATTCGCCCGCGAGGACAAGCCCGCGCTCTCGACTGCTGCAGAGGAGGACGACAATGAGTTCTAACGTCAAGCAGGGAGGCCTGCTGAGCAGCAAGGACCTGCTCACCGTGTTCAGCCGCGGCATCCACCTGAACGGTATGAACGACTACCCGGCTCAGATGCACAGCGGCTACACCTATGCCATGATCCCCGCGCTCAAGAAGATCTACAAGGACGATAAAGAGAAGCGCGTCGATGCGTATCGCCGTCACATGACCGAGTACTTCAACGTGACCCCGTACGTCTCCGGTCTGCCCATGGGCGTGACGCTTGCGCTCGAGGAGCAGAATGCCCAGAGCGACGATTTCGACACGAACGCGGTGACCGGCGTCAAGACCGCCCTCATGGGACCGCTCTCGGCTATCGGCGACACCGTCTTCCACTCGACCCTGCGCGTCATCGCCGTCTCGGTGTCCATCGACCTGTGCATGCAGGGCAGCATCGCCGGCGCCGTGCTCTTCTTCCTCATCTTCAACATCCCCCAGCTCATCACCCGCTGGTGGACGCTCAAGATGGGCTACAGCATGGGCACGCGCTTCCTCGAGGACGCTGCCTCCACGGGCATCATGGACAAGATCTCATATGCCGCGAGCGTCATCGGCCTCGCCGCCATCGGTGCCATGACCGCCACGAACGTGGCGCTTACCACGCCCATCACCTTCGGTGGCGCGGGCGGCACCGATCCCACGGCGCTCCAGGGCCTTCTCGACACCGTCATGCCGAAGATGCTGCCGCTCCTGCTGGTGCTGGCCTGTTATTGGCTGCTCGGTAAGAAGAAGGTCAACGTGGTCGTGCTGCTCATCGGCCTTATCGTCGTGGGCGTCGCGCTCGCCCTGTGCGGCATCATCGGGTAACGGGGAGGACGATTCGTTATGGGACGTGACATCGCGATTCTCGGTGCGGGCAAAATCGGGCGCGGCGTCGTCGGTTTGCTCTTCGCCCGCGAGGGCTACCGGCTCCATCTCTACGACCTCTATATGGAGGGCATGCGCCAGCTTGAGGCGCAGGGCTACTACGACGTTCGCGTGACCGATGGCAACGCGGTGGACGAGACGACGCGCGTCGATGCCTTCGACATCGTGGACAGCTCGACCGACGAGCCGATCGTCGAGGCGCTCGAGCACATCGACGTGGCCGCGTGCTGCGTATACGAAGGTGCGTTTGAGGGCATTGCCCGGGTGATCGCCGAGGCGGTGCGCCGGCGTGCGGCCGCGGGCTGCGACCGGCCGCTCAACGTGCTGCTGTGCGTGAACGCCCTCGGAGCCCCGGCCAAGGTGCGCGGGTTCATCGAGGAGGGGCTCAGCCCGGCCGAGCGCTCCTATGCCGCTGAGCATCTGGGCGTATGCCAGGTCATGGTGCTCGCTGCCGGAGTGCCCAGCGCCGCTGGCGCGAACCCCTGGCAGGTCGTAGTCTCGGCCAACCCGGGGCTCGAGATCGATGCGGACGCTTGGATGGGGCCGCGCCTCGACGTGGCGCATGTGTCTTACGTGCACGGCGCCGAGGGGCACATCTATCGCAAGGTGTACTGCGGAAACATGCTGCACGCCATGGCGGCGTTCATGGGGGCGCACGCGGGCTTGTCCTACATCTGCGACTGCTACCACGATTCGTGGATCCGCTCGTGCATCACAGGTGCTTTCGACGAGGCGCATGCAGCGGTGACGCGCACCTACGCGTTTGATGCGTCGGAGGATGCGGAGTGGGTCGCGTTCATCATGGCGAAGCTCGATGCCGGCGTGCAGGACCCCGTCGGCCGCGTCATGGCGGGCGCAGAGGAGAAGCTCTCGCGCGGCAACCGCTTCGTCGGGCCTGCCCTGATGTGCCTGCAACAGGGCATCGTGCCCTTCTACCTGGCGCGCGGCATCGCATACGGCCTGATGTACCTGGCGGGGGAGCGCGGGGTCGACCCCGCTGACACCGCGTGCCTCCGGGGGCTCATGCACGAGGTGTGCGGGCTCGAGGTGGATAACGCGGGCGAGAAGCCGCTGGGCGACGTCGCGGCCGCCTCTGATGCGGTGCTCGTCCAGCTCATCGAGAAGCAGGTGCGCGACATCCTGGCTGCAGCAGCCTGATTCGTGTCGACCTGGGGCGTTTATCAAGATTGTGAGAGAGGAAACCATGAAGGTAAAGACAGCGGTTCTGCGCGCAGCTGGAAAGGCCGAGGTCATCGACCGCGAGCTGCCCGAGCTCGCCTCCCACGAGGTGCTCGTCAAGGTCGCGGCGGACAATATCTGCACGTCGGAGTACGGCGCGTTCAACGGTTCGCGCAACCGCCCCACGCCGCTCGTGTTCGGCCATGAGTGGGCGGGCACGGTCGAGGCCGTCGGTTCGGAGGTCTCGAGCGTCGCGGTTGGCGATTACGTTGCGAGCGGTTATTACTACGACCCCTACACGCTCCCGAGCCGTGAGGGCCGCACGAGCGAGTGCCCGCACCTCATGAGCGCCGACCATCCGAACGACGATGGCTTCTTCGGCAACGCGGGCTGCGCCGAGTACGTGGTCTCGAGCGAGGTCGCGTGCTACAAGATCGATGACGGCATCGACCCCTCCGTGGCCGCGCTGCTTGAGCCGCTCGGCACGTGCTGCGCCGGCTTCCGTCGTTTCGGTTGCGACTTCGGTGACACCGTGGTGGTCATCGGCGCGGGAACCATGGGCATCCTGAACGCGCTCGTGGCGAAGGCCCATGGTTGCCGCGTGCTCATCACCGAGATGATGCCCAAGAAGCTCGAGGCTGCGCGTCGCCTGGGCCTCGAGGCCATCGATGTTTCCGCCGTCGACCCCGTCGAGAAGGTCAAGGAGCTCACGGGCGGGCGCGGTGCGGACGGCGTGATCGTGGCCGTGGCGGCGGCGAGCGCCTACGCCCAGGCCATCGACATGCTCAAGGAGAAGCGCGGCCGCCTGCTCATCTTTGCCGCCGGTTACCCGGCGCCGAAGTGGGAGCTCGATCCGAACACCGTGCATTACCGCCGCATGGTGATCGTGGGCACCTACGGCGCCGACTACGTCGACTTCAAGGAAGCCGCGAACCTCATCAACATGCGCGCCGCAAACTTCGAGGAGCTCGTCGAGGAGAAGATCCCGCTCGACCAGATCCAGCATGCTTTCGAGCGCGCTTGCGAGCCCGGCATGTTCCGTATCAGCGTCATCTGCAACGAGGAGTAGCACATGCGTTACAAGACCATGAAGAAGTCCGGGGTGGATATCTCGGCAATCACGGTGGGTACCTGGGCAATCGGCGGGGCGAACTCCCTCGGCGCGAGCTATGGCGAGGTCGATGACGCCGAGTCCATCCGCGCCATCCAGGCGATGATCGATGGAGGCGTGAACCTCATCGATACCGCGCCCATCTATGGTTCCGGCCATTCCGAGGAGGTCGTGGGGAAGGCCATCAAGGGCTACGACCGCGACAAGATCGTGCTCGCCACCAAGTACGGTTCCTACATCGAGGACGGCAAGGGCGTCCATAAGAGCACGCCCGCCTCGATCGAGCGCGAGTTCGCCGACTCCGTGCGCCGTCTGGGCACCGACTACTTCGACATCTACCTCATGCATTGGCCGGATGACTTCGGCACGCCCATCAAGGAGACGATGGAGTACGTGCAGAAGCTCAAGGAGCAGGGCAAGGTGCGCATGCTCGGCCTGTGCAACGTCGACATCGACTACATCGCCCAGGCCTCCGAGTACGCCGACATCGACATCGTGCAGCTGCCGTTCTCCATGGTGAACCAGGCCGACCTGCACCAGCTTCAGTGGTGCGAGGAGCATGACATCGATGTCATGACCTGGGGTTCGCTTGGCTCGGGCATCCTTACCGGCTCCATTCGCGAGAAGCCCAACTTCGCCGAGAACGACTTCCGCAACACCTTCTATCCGTTCTATCGCGAGCCCCTGTTCTCGAAGATCCAGGAGTTCCTGAAGACCATGGATGCGGTGTCCGAGAAGTACGGCAAGCCGCTCGCGCAGATCGCCATCAACTGGAGCACCCAGAAGAGCTTCGTGACGACCGCCCTCACCGGCGTGCGCAACGTGCGCGAGGCCGAGGAGAACTGCGCCACGTTCTCTTGGGAGCTCGCGCAGGATGATATCGACCTGCTCGATAGCGAACTCGAGCGCCTCGGTATCACGGAGGCCACGTCCTAATCGGCGTGCGGGGAACAGAACGTCGTGCGCCGCGAGGGCAGCAGAGCCTCCGCCGTGCAGACGACCGAGGGCGAGCTGGTGCTGAGCCGGCTCGCCCTTTCATACAACTGTATGTGTGACGTGCGGTTTTGGTGCCGATGGGGTAAAAGGTTATAGACGTTTGCCAGCCAATAGGTTATAGATGTATTAACGGCGATGACACCATGATCCGGATGTATCCGCCAGATCATGCATCGCTCGAAGGTATGGATCAAGGAGCGCATCGTGCCCTCGAAAGAGCAGCCGCTGTATCAGCGCATCTACGAAGATATCAAGACGGCCATCAACGATGGGGTCTATCCTCCCGAAAGCAAGATTCCCACCGAGACGGAGCTTTCCGAGACGTACTCCGTAAGCCGTATCACCGTGCGCCGCGCTATCGAGGACCTCAGCAACGATGGGTACCTTATCAAGCGCCGCGGGCTGGGGACGTTTGTTTGCGCACCACGCATGAGGAGAAACGTGCTGCGCGGCAAGGCTCCGAAGAGCTTCACTGAGATTTGCCGCGAGGAGGGGCACGTTTCGAGTGCTCGCCTGATCAAAAAGGAGATCGTTCCGCCGCGAGCCGATGAGCGCGAGTTTTTCGGCCTCGATGCAAGCGAGTTGCTTGTGCACATCCAGCGCGTCCGCATGGCAGACGGCCTTCCCATCTTCGAGGAAAACCTCTTCTTGCCGTATCGGGATACCAAGGAATTGTTTTCCATGGACTTGAAGGACGGTTCGATCTACGAGGCACTCGATACGCTGTATGGACGCAGGCCGGTCAAGCAGGATCATATGACAGTCCAGGCGATCGGGGCGTCTGCGGCGAAGGCGAGCGCGCTGCAGATTTCCGTGGGCGAGCCGCTGCTGCATACGACTACGTATGCGCTCGATCAATTCGGCGAGCCCATCTACATCGGTCGCCAATATTATGTGGGATCGCGGTACATGCTCGATCTGTAGCGGCCAGAAACGGCGCAGGCGCGAGCGCGTCCCGGTGCCGCCCGCTTCGAGCACAAAGTTGACAACTCTGTTTACGAAGCGCTGTTCAGAACGCCCTTCGCGTGTAAAGTTGACAACTTTGTTTATGAAGGCGCGCGGGCGGTTCGCATGCGGCGACGTTCGCGACGAGGTGAGCGCGGCGCTCACTATCGCGTGCCGGCATCGACATCTAGAGATATTGTGGCGAATAGCTGCCGAAAAGAACCACTGGTATCTGAATTTGCGCGCGATGGCCGGGGTGCGAGCTGGGCATGCGTTCCGCCTGCCAGATTCGCGACAAGGATCTGGCAAGGTTTGTGCCAGAAACGCTTGGATTTCGGTCGGATGCATGCGATAGGGTATGCGCATCGGGCGATGGCAGCGCGCGACGGCGTGGTGCGCCCGCGCGTTACGGTAGAATCGGCGGGACGTGAGGGGCGGGGGAGATAGCATGGCTGACGAGATGCAGAAACCTTGGACGATCGGTCGGTGCCTCGAATGGACGACCGAGTTTTTCGAGCGCCGCGGGGTGCAACAGCCGCGCATCTCGGCCGAGTGGTTGCTCTGCAGCGCCGCCGGCCTTGAGCGGATCGACTTGTTCACCAAGCGCGACCTTCCGCTCGAGCAGCACGAGCTCGACGCCATGCACCAGGGCATCAAGCGCCGCGCGCTGGGCGAGCCGCTCCAATACATCACGGGCGAGACGGCGTTCCGCAGGCTGAGCATCATGTGCGCGCCGGGCGTGCTCATCCCGCGCCCGGAAACCGAGCTGCTCGTGGATTACGTGCTGGAATACCTCGATCGCAACGTGACCGGGTGGCAGAAGCCCCGGCGCAAGCGCGTCGCCCTGCCGTGGAACGCGGAGGTCGAGGCGACCCGCCAGGCCGAGGCCGCCGCGCGCGCTGCCGCTGCGACTGCGGAGGCGGGCGACGGCACGGAGGCGGCGGACACCGCGGGGGAGGTTTCAGCGGAAGCCCCGGTGCAATCCGTGCAGGACGAAAGCGCGAACACCCCGATGCCCGCCGTGCAGGATGCATCGGGCGCCGCGCCCGACGCCGCGCCCGCCGAAGCCCACGCGTCCACGCCCGAAGTGCGTCCCGCTCGTGTGCTCGAGGTGGGCTGCGGCACGGGCTGCATCTCGCTCGCCTTCGCGACGGAGCGCCCCGGCTGCGTGAGCTGCGTGGCGACCGACATCAGCGACGAGGCGGTCGACCTTGCCGAGCGCAACCGCTCCCAGCTCGGCATCTCGCCCGAGGCGGTGGATATACGCCGCGGCGACCTCACCGCACCCGTCCGCACCGAGGAGCGCTTCTCATTTGATGTGCTCGTCTCGAACCCTCCGTACATCCCGTCCTCGGTGATGGAGGCGATTCCGCGCGAGGTGCGGGACTACGAGCCCGAGCTCGCGCTCGACGGCGGCCGTGACGGGCTCGACGTGTTCCGGCGCCTGGTTTCCGCGGCCCCGTACATGCTCAAGGAAAACGGCCTGCTCGCCTGCGAGCTCTTCGAGGATTCGCTCGAGGAGGCGGCTCGCATCTGCACCGATGCGGGCATGCACGATGTCGAGATCCTGAAGGACCTGACCGGCAGGCAGCGCTTCATCTTCGCGCACACGGGGTAGCAGGACGCCGCGGCGCCCCGCGCTCCGTGTACCCCGCGGGCAGTGAGACGGGCAGCAGCCACTCGGCATCCCCGGCGGGCGACAAGACAACTCGCAACCACCCGCGCACCTCAGTGGGCGACAGGGGAGGGGCCGCAACCATCCCCGCACCCCAATTCTGTCCCGCGCCCGTCACATTTTCGACACACGACACCCCTTTGGGCGAAATCATCACCCCGTTTGCGTTCTGGAAACGCATCTGCCCCCGCCCGCGCGTCCCGCTCGTGAGACAATGCATCGACACGATGCATCGCCTTGGGAAGGGCGCGAGAAGGTCGGGGAAAGGACGGTCGGCGGTCGATGCCGGAGATATACCGCACAGATGGGCTGGATTTTGCCGCGCACGACGCGGGGATCGACCGGGCCGCGCAGGTGCTCGCCGCGGGCGGGCTCGCTCTCATCCCCACCGAGACGGTCTACGGCCTGAGCGTTGCGGTCGAGCCCCTCATGGCATGGCAGCCGCCTGCAGGCACTGCCGCCGACGCGCAGGTGAACGGCGCGCCGCTTCCACCGCCCGATTCCGGGTACCGCCGCATCTTCTCGGTCAAGCGTCGCGAGCTCACCCAGACCGTGCCCTGGCTCGTCGCGGGTGTCGAGGACCTCGACCGCTACGGCCGGGATATCGACGACGCGACCCGCGCGCTCGCCGCCGCGTTCTGGCCGGGCGCGCTCACGCTCATCGTGCGCGCGAGCGACCGCGTGCCGCGCTTCATGCAGGCGGCGGACGGCACGGTGGCGCTGCGCTGCTCCGCCTCGCCGGTCGTCGCCGCGCTCATCCGCGCCTGCGGGTGCCCGCTCGCCACCACGAGCGCGAACACGCACGGCAACCCCGCCCCGGCATCGTTCGACGCCGTGGAGCCGGAGGTGCTCGCGGGCGTCGACGCCGCGATCGACGCGGGCGAGACCCGCTGCCGCGACGCGTCGAGCATCGTGTCCTGCGTCTCGGGCGCGGTCGTGATCGCGCGCCACGGGGCGCTTTCCGATGAAGAGATCCTGCGGGTCGCCGCCCGGGCGGGCGCGGCCGCCGTGCAGGAAGCATAGTGGTAGGTGGCATATGGCGCTCTCGCTGAAAGACCTGAAGCTCGTCGATTCGATGTACGCGTACACCAAGAGCCGCTACATCATGGCGCTCGACTGCGGCACCACGTCCGTGCGCGCGGTGATCGTCGACGAATACGGGTGCATCGTGGCGCAGGCGTCCCGCCCCGTGAAGGCCATCTACCCCCAGCCCGGCTGGGTGGAGCAAGACCCCACCGAGATCCTGGCCTCGCAGATCGCGGTCATGATGGAGGTGCAGTTCAAAAGCGGCATCCACTCCGATAGCATCGCCGCCATCGGCATCACCAACCAGCGCGAGACCACCGTCGTGTGGGATCGCGACAGCGGCCAGCCCATCTACAACGCCATCGGCTGGCAGTGCCGCCGCACCGCGCCGCACGCGGAGGCCCTCGCCCAGAACGGCTACGCGGACATGATCCGCGCCAAGACGGGCCTCATGCCGGACGCCTACTTCTCCGCGACGAAGATCGCCTGGATCCTCGACAACGTGAGCGGCGCCCGCGAGCTCGCCGAGGCCGGCCAGCTCATGTTCGGCACGATCGACACATGGCTCATCTACAACCTCACGGGCGGCATGGTGTTCGCAACGGATTACACCAACGCGAGCCGCACCATGCTCTTCAACATCCACACGCTCGACTGGGACGACGAGCTCCTCGAGCTGCTGGGCATCCCGCGCTGCATGCTGCCTGAGCCGCGCTGGAGCTCGGGCGAGTTCGGCCGCGTCTCGGGCGAGATCATGACCCACATGCCGCTCATCACCGGCGTCGCGGGCGACCAGCAGGCGTCGCTCTTCGGCCACTGCTGCTTCGAGCCCGGCGAGGCGAAGAACACCTACGGCACCGGCTGCTTCATGCTCATGAACACGGGCGACACGGTGGTGGAGTCCCAGAACGGCCTCGTGGCGACCGTCGGCATCGCGGAGGGCGGCACGGTGAGCTACGCGCTCGAGGGCTCGATCTTCCACGCCGGCTCCGTCATCCAGTGGCTGCGCGACAAGCTGCGCATCATCTCGAGCGCCTCCGAGACGGCCGAGATCGCCCGGTCGCTGCCGGACAACGGCGGATGCTACCTCGTCCCCGCGTTCAGCGGGCTCGGCGCGCCGTGGTGGGACGCGGGCGCGGGCGGGCTCATCTACGGCCTCACGAGCGCGTCCGACCGCGCGACCATCGTGCGCGCGGCCTGCGAGTCCATGGCGTTCCAGAGCTTCGACGTGCTGCGCTCCATGGAGGCCGACGCGGGCTGCACGCTCGACAGCCTCTCGGTGGACGGCGGCGCCTCGCGCAACGACTTCATCATGCAGTTCCAGGCCGACATCCTGGGCATTCCCGTCGTGCAGACGGAGGCGGTGGAGACGACGGCACTCGGCGCGGCCTACCTCGCCGGCCTTGCCGTGGGCTACTGGGAGGATCGCGAGGAGATCCGGCAGAACCGCGACGTGGCGTGCCGCTTCGAGCCGGGGATGGATGCCGAGGAGCGCGCCCGCGAACTCGCCGGCTGGCACGACGCGGTCTCCCGCGCG
>NZ_CAPF01000094.1:0-11599 GCF_000321165.1 Enorma timonensis | reverse complement strand
GCTGCCTCGGGCTCGGGGCTCTCCGCCGGTGTCGGCGCGGCCGCGGTCTCAGCCGCAGCACCAGCGCTCTTCGCACCGCCTGTCGGTGCGGCCTCGGCCGCCTCACCCGCATCGTTCACCGCGCTCAACGGCGCACCGCATTGCGCGCAGAACTGGGCGTCATCTGGTTGCTTGCTGCCGCATTGAGGACAGAACATCGCAGCTCCTTTCAGACATGCGGGCGGACTCAGCGGCGAGCCCGCCCGCCAACGTTCGGTCAACCTACTTCACGAGCGTGCCGGAGACGGTGCCGTACACCACCTGGGTGTAGCCCATGACCTCGAAACCCGAGGACGGCAACCAGCTGTTCGACACGATGCTGTTGTCATCCTGCGAGAGGTAGCCCTCGATGGTCACGTCGCGGTCCTCAGGGCTGTCGCCAACGAAATGGAACTGGTAGGCATCTGCCACGGCAGTGCCATCGTCTTGCGCCTGCTCCAGGGAATCCTCATCGAGTTCGATGGTTTCGAGGGTGCACTGCGCCGTTCCCGAGGCGTACTTGTTCGCATAGCTCACCGTGAAGGTGCCGTCATCGGCGTTGAAATCGGAGATCTGGAATGTGGTGAACGAGCCCTCGCTCATGGAGTCCGAGCTGTAGGAGTACGAGCCGTCGAGTGCGCCATCCTTGTACTGGATGTCCGAGGAGTTGACATCCTCGCCGGTGAACGCCCAGTACTGGCCAACGCCGTCGTTCTCGAACTTATAGTGGTACGTGCGGTTGAACGTGAGGGTCGCGAACCACGTGTCGATGGTCTCGGTGGTCGTGACCTCGCAGGTGTCGTCGCCGGTGAGCTCGCTCTCGGCGCCGTTGAAGTCGTGCTCATCATCGAAGTCGACGCCGGCGATGGGCGTGGTCGGGCCTTCGTCGACAGAGAATGTAAACGTATCGTCCTGGTAGGTGCCCTTGACGTCGTAGATGGTCTGGAAGCTATCGTTCGCGACGGTCACCGTGCCGTTCGTGGTGGTCACGCCGTCCTCGGTTTCGGGCTCGCTCAAATCGAACGAGAAGCCGTAGTCGCTCGGGTTCACATAGTCATCGAGCGCAACGCCCTCGAGGAGGTCGGCCTCCTGCTCGGCGAAGGCATCCTCGAAGGCCTGCAGGTCGGGCGTGGAGGAGCACGCGCTCAGGGAGAGGAGGGCGAAGAGCGCAGCGGCCATGCCGAGGATCGCCAGCGCGAGGCGCCGGGTGATGGGGGCGGGTGTGCAGGCTGTGGCGTTCATGGTGTTCCTTTCTCGAGATGCCGCGAGCGCGCTCGGCGGGCGTGTCGCCGAGCCGTGGGTGGGCTCTGTGCCCTCCCGTCTCGCTGAAGTAAGTATATGAAATTAGGAAGCTCGAAAAAGAGATTTTGAAAGGGTACAGAAATTTTGATGTGGGAGGGGTTAAAAATCACGAAAAGCGAGCTGTGGACGCCGTCGTTAGGTCGCGTTGCGGCCGTTGGAATATGTTCGAGCCTCGAGTCTGTGTGGGATTCGAAGGTTGTCGAGTAGCCCCGATAGGTCCAATGCGCTTACCAGCGCTTTTTCAGGGCTTAGAGCGCCGTCTACTCGGGGGTTCCAAAATCCCACACAGACTCGAGGCTCGAACTTTCTGAGTCGCGGGCGAGAGGCGCGAAAAGTGCGTGCCGCTGTCGTCGCCCGCGCGTTCGCCTGCGTGAAAACGAAGCGCCCGCGCCGGGGAGAGACGCGGGCGCCGATGTAGAGGGGTCGATGTTCGGCGGTTACTGGGCTACCTGCGTGCCGCAGTTGGTGCAGAAGCGGGCGCCCGGGGTGATCGGTGAGCCGCAGGCATAGCAGAACTTCGGTGCAGGCTGCGGTGCGGCTGCGGTCGTCGGTGCCGCCGCAGGCTGCGGTGCAGGTGCCTGCTGCGGCACCGCCGTCTGTTCCGGCGTGGGCATCTCCACAGGTTCGGGTGCCTGCACCTCGCCCGATTGCGCATCAGCACCCGCGTCGTTCCCACGTTCCACCTCGGTAAACATATCGAGGTACGGCGGGTCGAGCTCCTCGCCCAGCGCGTCGCGGAAATCGCCGCAAAGCGCGACCGCGCGCTCCAGGCTCCACGGCTCGGCGGGCTCGTCCGAGTCCACGGGCGCCACGGCGAACAGGGTCTGCGCGAAGCTGGTCGCAAGGAGTGCGAAGTCATCGAGGAACAGCTCGTCTTCCGCGGTGGGCGCGTCATCTGTGTTGTAGATGATGTCAAACGTCACGGTGGCGGTGTCCTCGTGGAGCAGGGCGCGTATGCAGCAAGTGTGGTGGCCGGAGCTGTCATGCAGCTTGACCTCCACCACGCGGATGCCATACTCGTCGGTCTCGTCGCTGCGCTCGGCGCGCACGGCCAGCCCGTCCTCCGCGAACAGCTGAAGCGACTCATCGTCGGCCATATTCAAAATGGCTTGGGCATATACATCAAGGAGGTGCGGGACGAACACCTCGAGCACCGTGTTCGGGAGATGCGAATTCACGAATGAGATGCACGAGACCCGGCCGCCCAAGCCATCCAGGGCGTCTATCACGGCATCCCGCACGTCGAAGAACGCGTCGATGATGGCATCGTTGTCGTAGTCAAGCGTTGTGAGCTGCTCGACGGCAAAGCAATCATCCGCGCGCGTGATGACCAGGTAGACGGCGCTGCGCCTCTGCTCGGGCAGGCGCACGCGTATCACGCGGCTTTCGAACTCCGTGCCATACAGGCTGTCGGTGTTGATGATCTCGGCGCTGATGTCCGTCTGGTAGCGCTTCGACATCGCCTCCTCGACGGCCGCACCGATCGACACGGTGAGCTCCGACATGGGCACGTACCCGCGCCCCAGCGAGGTGCTGATGCGCACGAGGCCGGTCGAGGTGAACGCCGGCGCGCACAGCATGGCGCCGCCCGTCGAGCGCCGCGCGCCCGCGATCCGGGCAGCTACGGAGCGCAAGGCGCCTTCGATGGCCGCGACCACGCGATCCGGATACTCCTCATCGGCGGCACGGTCGCTCTCAATGAGCTTCGAGAGCGCGAACAGGCGCACCCGCCCCTCCACGACTGCCGCGACACCGCCCACGACGAACGTCTGCCAATCGGAGCGGAACACGTCGCTATAGAGGTGAAAGTACATGCCGTTGATGGCGAACGGCCCGCCGAAGAGGCAGTGCATCCGGCTCGTGAGCCCGCGCGGCTCCCATGTCCGCTCCATCATGCTTTCGAACGTATCCACGGCGTCGCACAGGCTATCGCTCGCGGGTAGCAGCCAGCTCTCGGCGCGGTAGCCGTTTGGCAGGCTCGCTTCCGCTTCGAGCGCGGGCGCGTCTCCGGACTGAACGTCGTAGCGCGTGAACGGGAATTGCGGGGAGGGGAGGAACCATGCGTCCCAGAAAACGTTCTGGCGCAGGGGCATCTGCGAGATGGGCGGCACGTCCTCGTTATCCAGCCGGCAGACGCTCTCTTCGCTCACGAACTGCCCCGCGACGGCTTCGTACACGTTGCCATACCAGGCGTTGGAATGCGAGCGGTCCTCGGTCCAGATGGCTTGCGCGTGGGCCACGATGCCATCCATGAGCCGGGCGGCGTCCGCCTGGATGTCCGGCAGCACGCTGGGATCGTCCAGCAGGCTCGCGAGGTCGTCGAAGCCGCGAAAGCCGTCGAGATCCTTACTCACGCCCGCGCCGATACCGAACTCCCCGTCCGCGACGTGCGCCTCGGTCGCTCCGGTGAGCGCTTCGAGTGCGTCGTCGAACCCGGGGCACGCGCGGATGTCCTCGGGGACGTCGATGAAGCAGCGGCCGTCGGGGTCGAGGGGCACGAGCTCGAAGGCGGCATCCGTGCAGGCGGCGGCGATGCGCTCGCCGTTCTGGATACCCAGATGGTCGACGAGCTGGCCGGCGCAGATCTGCCGCCACAGCGCATCGGTAGACGCGAGGTTGAGCTTGAGGTTAGGGCGAAGCAGCGAGACGAGAATCATACGCGCTTCCTTTCATCGACGTGTTTGATGCTTGCTACAGCCACCAGAACTTGTTGTAGAGCCACCAGAGAATGGCGATGACCACGATGATGGGGATGACGATCACGAGCGCCAGCCCGATCCCGACCGCCTGGGAGATCTGCTGCGCGAGCTCGGGCGCGACGTTCGCGATGATGAGCAGGGTGACGAACACCGCGATGATCTTGCCCGCCGTGGTGTGCACGACGAAGCCGAAGAGTTCGGAAAGCAGCGTCGCCACGACGGCGAATATGGTTCCGAACAGGCTGCCCGCGCGGTCGAGGAACCTATCGACCGATGAGATGACCTTGCGTCCGTTGGACATGTCCTCCATGGAGCACGCTCCCTTCTGCGCTTAGTTGCTGCGATGGTAGGTATTGCCGTAGGGATCGGAGATGCTGTCGCCGGTGAGGGACAGCGAGAAGACGACGTCCTCGCCCGTGGGGAAGTCCATCACCACGTTGCCGAAGTCGGTCATCCAGGTGGCATCTTCGTGGTATCCGACCCTGCCCGTCTTCGTATCCGAGGTCTCGACGGACGCCGTGCCGTCGCTGTTGAAGGTATAGGTGTAGGTAACGGCATCGTTGTTCTTCGCGGGCGCGCTCCACGAGCCCACGATGTCGGGGTGGGGACTGAAGCATCCGCTCAGCATGACGACGAGCAGGCAGGCGGCGATCCCTGCCGCGGCGCGCGCGAGGATGCTGTGCACGAGGGACGTGCCCTGGTGATGTGTCATGGTGGTACTCCTTTCATGGGGTGGTGAGGTGTCGAGGGCGCAGGACGGGTGCGCTTACTGCGTCGCGCCGCAGCCGGAGCACTTGTAACCGGTCGTCACGGTCTCCCAGTGGCCGACTTCATCGTGGTGGACGGTGCCGGTCTGGACGTATTCGTACTCGGTCTTCGAGTAGTAGTGCGTGAAGTGGTCTTCGTCGTCGTAGCGATGCGCCAACAGGTGATCTTTCATCCAGTTGCTGGCATCGGTCGCATTGTCGAACGTGGCGCTCGCACCGCAACCGCCGGCCGAACCATCTTCTTTGTAGTAGCGGCACTCGGCGATGTACTTGGTCACGGCCCGCGTCTCGTACACCGGCTCGTCCCAGGCCGCCTCGTCGACGACCCACTGCTGCTCGGTCTGCGCCACCCAGGCGTGCTGGTGCGCGGGCTTGCTGGCAGAGGAGGAGCCGCCGGAGCTAGAGCCGCTTGAGCTGCCGCCGCTCGGTTTGGACGAGGAGCCGCTGTTGTCGGAGGAGCTGCCGGAGCCACCGTTGCCACTGGTCGAGGGCTTGGTCGGCTCGTCCTTCACCGCGTCGGACGCCTCGTCGCCCGCCTGCTCGACCTTGTCCTTGTCCACGTTTGGGGCGTTCTGCGCGTTGCCCGTGGCGGTGTCGACCACGTCCTTGCCCACGTCGCCGGAGAGCGTCTCGTCGCCCTTCTCGACGGCGTCGGCGAGGTCTCCCAGGATGCCGTCGATGTCGTCCTGCGTCACGTCCTCGGCGGGCACCTGCCCGAAGCTGCCATCCACGTCGAGGGTGGGCTGCTCCTCGGACGCGTCGTCGCTCTCCCCGTCGGCCTCGCCGATGACGACGGTCGCCGGCTCATCGGGCGTGCGGTAGATGCTGCCGTCCGCGTTGATGGCGCTGATGTAGCCCACCTCGTAGCTGCCGGCGGGCAGTTCCACCTGGGCACTCGCGTCGTCGCCCGCGCTCACGGCGTGGTAGAAGTCCACGCCCGCGGTCGCGTCGTCGAGTCCCGTGAAGTGCACGACGAACGGCGAGCTGTCTTTGCTCCAGCCCGGCGCGTCGATGGTGATGGTTGCCAGGACGGTCTTGGCCTCGGTTTCGGTCGCGTCGCCCGTTTTCGCTTCGGGCCGCTGTCCGAAGCACCCGCTCAGCACGACGACGAGTAGGCACGCGGCGATGCCCGTCGCGATGCGGGAAAGCGTGTGATGGTGATTGCGTTTCATGGAAATACTCACGATGAACGCTCCTTGGAGTTTTAGTTCCGGTTGTAGCTGGCCCGTCGGGCATCTTCGGCTCTTTCAGTGGCTCGGTTGGCATCAGCGCCTGCCCAAGCCTCGTTTTCCTGAGCCCATGCAGCCGATTCCTGAGCCCTTCGCGCTCTTACTGTGGCAGCGGCGGCTCTGGCGTTATCCTGCGTGCGTTGCCGGTCAAGCATGCTTGCCTCCTGACGACGCTTCCGCGCTTCTGCGAGATTCTTTTCGGCGATACTTGTCTGTCGCGCCTGTTCTGCCGTCTGCCGCTTGGCCTCCTTCTCCTGTACCTCGCTCGCGTGCGCGATGGCAGCAGACTGCAGCTCGTTCGAGCGTTCGGTGTGAAGCATCATGTAGCGCGGGGGATCATGTCGCTTGAGCTGATCCATCCAGTCGTCGTCGATAGCCTGCTCGAACCCGTCGATAGGCCATTGCTTCCCGATGGCTGCGATCACGGGCTCGATGGCACGGTTGAGCGCATCAAGCGCCTGCACAAAGGTGTTGGTGAGCGACGTGAAGGCCACGCGCTCGTCGGGGTCGACGCTCTGCTTCGCCTGCTCGAGCGCCTTCCGCGCGGCGTTCTTGCGCTCCTCCGCCGCATCCATCGCGGCTTTCGGCTGGACGAGGGCTTGCTGACGCTCGGCTTGCAGCTGCGCGTTCCATGCGATGATGGCGGCATTTTGCGCGTTGAGGTCCGCGGTGCGCTTGCGCTCGACCCCGCGCTCCATAACGATGCTCGCGACGAAGAACCCGATGGCGCCGATGATGCCGATGAGCCTCACGATGGGCAGCGCCATGATGATAATGGCGACATGCAGGAACAGCCAGCAGACGAGCGAGAGCACGAGCGTCAGGATGACGAGCCACAGGAAGAGCTTCGCATAGCGCCTGAACGACGCACTCATGGGGAGGGCGTAGCTCGGCTCGATGTTCTGCTTGGTGTTGAGGCGGACCTTCTCGTCGTAAGCGACCGCCGTGTCCAGATAGCTCTGCTTCGCTTGGTCGTACGCGGCTGCTGCCGCATCGTAGTCGGCCTGCGCCCGGTCGAGAACGCTTTGGTCGAAGGTGCCCCACATGCGCACGGCGAGCGCCCGGGCGTCATCGACGAAGGTCGGCACGCCATAGTCGAGCCACGCGGAGACGTCCTTGATGACCGTGCGGTCGGCGTCGAGGCGCTCCTTGATGTTCGCGCGGTAACGCGTCACGGTCTCAAGCTCGTTGAACGGCACGACGTCGCTGTGATACGTACCGTCGCGCCCCATCTGGTCGATGATGGCGCCGGCGTATTGCACCGCGTCCATATCGTCGCGGGCCGCCTTCTTGACGTGCTCTCGGATGCTCACGGCGAGGCTGTTGACCCGCCGCGACACCTCGGCGATGTCCTTCTCGCACATCTTCCGGGCGTGCTTGGGCGCGCTCGCCGGCAGGTGCGCGCTCGCTTCGCGCTCCTCATCCGAGAAGGGAGAAGCGTAGGGCGCGATCTCGATTGCGGTGCTCGCGGCGACGATGCCTGCGGGCGCTGCCGCGCTGCGGGCGATGGCGCCCGTGCTCGCCTCGCTTTGCATCGCATAGTGCCGAGGGCTGTCGTGCTCCACGCCGGCCGCGGCGCGGGCCGCGTCGATGCGCGCCTCGGCGGCGTTGGCGACCGCCTGGGCGGCGCGCTTCACCGCGTCGGCTTGCTGCGCTGCCAGATTCGCCGCTTGGCTCGCGGCGGCCGGTTGCGCTGCGGCGGGCTGTTGGCGCGCGGCTGGTGCCGGTCGCGCAGGCTGGCTCGCTGCCGGCGCCGCGACGCCTACGGGCGACCCGCATTGCTCGCAGAACCTCGCGCCGGGCTTGAGCGGCGCCCCGCATGTCGTGCAAAAACTCATCTGGACTCCTTCCCTAGAGATCGTCCTATTTGGCTGAGGTCGCGCTACCGGCGCTGTAGTCCGTCCTTAGCGCTCGCCACGATGACCCCGATGACCCCGATTGCGGCGAGCGCCATGCCAGCGAGGAAGAGGATGGTGGCGATGACGGTGAAGATGGAAGCCTCCGGGGCGCCGTAGCTCACCAGGATGAACAGGTACGCCATGCAGGCGATGAACAGACCGAACCCCCAGTATGCCGTCGCGGCGGAGATGTGCTTGAGGTTCTCCCCCGTGGCGAGAATCACCTTGATGTCCGCGAGCGTGCCCGCCGCTGCCTGGGACATCTGCGAGGTCGCGGGCGCGGCCTGGGGCGTAACGGGTGCCGGCGTGGGTGCCGGCGCGGAGTAGCTTGCGGGAGCGGGGGCAGCCACCGGGTTGGTGTATGCGGCGGGCGTGGGTGCGGGGGTAGGCGCGGGAGCAGCCGGCGCGGGCGTCGGCGCCGCAGCGGGAGCGGGCGCAGGCGTGGGCGTGGGCGCCGGAGCCGTAGCGGGCGCGGCGCTCTGGGCGACGGGCTGGCCGCAGGAGGTGCAGAACTTGGCGCCATCTACGAGCTGGGCGCCGCAGGATGTGCAGAACATGGTGATTCCTTTCGATGTCGGGATGGGCGAGGGGTTCAGGCGGTCGGCGTCGTTGCATGCCGCCATGGTGTTTCTACTGGAAGGAGAGAAAGAGCCCGATGAAGCAGAGCACGAAGCTGATGAGGTAGAGCAGGACGGGGTGCCGTTTCCCGAAGAGCAGTCCGTACCCGATGCGCTCGGCCTTGGGGAAGAGCTTCCCGCCGTCGGGGCGCTTGCATTGGGCGAGCTGCCCCATCCCCTCGCTCATGAGGCGCAGCGCGCAGCGCAGGATGACGAGCACGAGGATCGATACAAGCGCTGCGGTGCCCGCTGCGGCGATTGCCTCGAAGATGGTGCTCCCGTGGTACCACACGAGCGCCCAAACCCCGAGCGCGGCGAGCGTTCCGAGCGCGGTGAATTCCTCGACCACATGGACCTGCGTTTTGCCGTTCACACGTTCGACCTCGAGCCGCTTGTTCGACAGGAGCCCCATATCCGTTCCTTTCTCTTATATATGTGTTCGATGGGATGGTCGTTGCGTTGCTAACCGATGCGGTTGCCGCAGTTGGAGCAGAATTTCGCTCCGGGCGAGAGCGGCGAGCCGCAGTTGCTGCAGAATTTGGGTGTGGGGTGCGTGGATGCAGACTGGGGCGCGGCGGATGCGGGCGTTGCCGCAGGGGCTGACGCCGGTGCGGCCTGCTTCGGGCGCGGCATGCCGGGGTGCGCAGGATCCTCCCAGTTGCGCGGCACGTAGCGCTTGCCCGTGCGCCGCTCGTACGTGGGCACGACGATGGATTCGAAGAGATTGCCGTGCTTTTCCCTGCTTCCTCGAATCGTTCGCCCCCATGTCGGAATGAATTCGGAAAGCACCTCGTCGTCCATGAATCGGTCGGCGAACGCGTTTACGTCGCACCAAGCGTTCGGACGGTTCTGACAGGACGCTTCCATGTTGTCGGGAAGGGTATCGATGCCGTACTTTGTATGCAAAAAGTGACATACAACGGAACGCCGCAGTCGAGCAACATATGCTTCGAACCCTGGTTCCTCGTAAGGATTCTCCGAGGCTCCGACGAACATCATTTCCTTGTTTCCAACAGGCAGACGTCCGTATGTATCCGCATCGACCATATCGGCGATTCGCGTGGCGTTGTTGAATCCAAGACGAAACATCAGTGCCCAGCAACACGCGTTTTGCCAAAGGTTGTCCGGGCCAGCCGTATCGGCGGTTATTCCGCTGTTCAACAGATGAACGATTGCCATCATCGTTCCCTTCTAATAGACGAGCATCCGCAGAAGCTCGTCGCCCCTCCTCTGCGGTACAGCTACGAGTATAGAAGATTCATCTACCCCTATTATGGGTTTTGAAAGAGTTAGAAAATTTTGTCGCGTAAAATTACCCCAGGGGTTTTTCTACATAACAAGCCGAATGTAAAAACACCCCAGGGGTTTTTCTACATGCCCCGGCTGCGCCCGGCGGGATTCTCTATATCACTCAATATCATCTGAGTGTCGCGGGAGCACCTCGCTGCTCCCGCACAAGCCGTTGACCTGCGGGTTCTTCGATGCTATGCCAATTCGCGTTTCGAATTCCCTATATCATCTGTATATCAGCTGTGTATCAAGGCGCATCGTGGTGCGCGGCTCGACGTGTCGTTTCTGCAGGTTGCGCGGCCATGCCTTGCCCTTTTCCCAGCTCTGGGTATGATAGGAACCCGAAGACAAGCCACATGTATAATAACCCCTGGGGTAAATTTACATACGTGAAAGGGAAGCTGCGCATGTACCTGCGGTTCGACATGTTCTAGCTGGGCTGATTGCCCGCGCCGTCGCTTCGTGCCCCGGCGCCCTCGCCCCGTCATTGCCGAACCCTCCGCGCCCCCGGGCGCCCGAACGCAAAGGAACCATCATGCGCGACAAGCTCGAGAAACTCATCGCCGCCTACGAGGAGCTCGAACGGAAGCTCCTCGACCCCTCCGTCCTCGCCGACCAGAAGGAATACACGCGCCTCGCCAAGGAGCACGCCAAGCAGGCCGAGCTCGTGGCCAAGGCGCGCGAGTACCTCACGGCGCTCGACGACATCGACGCCGCGAAGGAGATGCTGCACGAGACCTCCGACGCGGACGAGAAGGCCATGCTCCAGGAGGACCTCGCCGCGAACGAGGAGAAGCTCCCGCAGCTCGAGGAAGACATCAAGTTCATGCTCATCCCGGGCGACCCGAACGACGAGAAGAACACCATCGTGGAGATCCGCTCCGCTGCCGGCGGCGACGAGGCGGCCATCTTCGCGGGCGACCTCTTCAAGATGTACCAGCGCTTCTGCGAGAGCCACAAGTGGAAGGTCGAGGTGCTCGACGCGAGCCCCAGCGACGCCGGCGGCTTCAAGAGCATCGAGTTCAAGGTCACGGGCGACAAGGTGTACTCCGTCATGAAGTACGAGAGCGGCGTCCACCGCGTGCAGCGCGTGCCCAAGACCGAGAGCCAGGGGCGCATCCAGACCTCGACGGCCACCGTAGCGGTGTTGCCCGAGGCGGACGAGATCGACATCCAGATCGACCCCGGCGACCTGCGCATCGACACGTACTGCGCGAGCGGCCCCGGCGGCCAGTGCGTGAACACCACGTATTCGGCCGTGCGCATCACGCACCTGCCCACGAACACCGTGGTGCAGAGCCAGGAGCAGCGCTCGCAGATCCAGAACCGCGAGGTGTGCATGCAGATGCTGCGCGCCCGCCTGTACGAGATGGAGCTGCAGAAGCAGCAGGCCGAGCTGGGCGCGGAGCGCCAGAGCCAGATCGGCCACGGCAACCGCTCGGAGAAGATCCGCACGTACAACCAGCCGCAGGATCGCGTGACCGACCACCGCATCGGGTTCAACTCCACGTACAACAACGTGCTACTGGGCGATGGCCTGAGCGCCGTGATCGATGCCCTCGCCGCCGCCGACCGCGCGGAGAAGCTGGCGGAGGCCGTGTAGGCAGGCGAGAGCCGGGCGTTGGTGCATTGGGAGCACCGATGTGCGCGGGGCACTTCGGGTCGCATGGGGCGTCCGGGGTGCCCCGCTTTGCGTTTGGCGTGCGCGGGGCACGAGCGCGTCCCGGTGCCGTTCGCTTCGCGCATAAAGTTGACGACTTTGTTTGCGAAGCGCTGTTT
>NZ_CAPF01000095.1:0-7657 GCF_000321165.1 Enorma timonensis | reverse complement strand
TTTCGCGCCGTTTGGTTCCCGCGCACCCCGTCGGGGCGTCTTCGCGCCCGATGCTACAATCCTGCCGGGTGCATTTTGTGGCACCGGGCGGCAGCATCGGGCGCGAAGGAGCGGATATGTCCCAGGTTGTGACCATCACGAACAACACGGCGTCGGCGTCGATCGATTCCAAGGGCGCGCAGCTCACGAGCCTTGCGCTCGACGGCCGCGAGTACCTTTGGCAGGCGGACCCCGGCTGGTGGGGCAAGCACGCGCCGGTGCTCTTTCCCATCGTGGGCACCCTGCGCGACAGCCGCGCGGCATCCGCCCAGGGTGAGGTCACGCTCGGCCGCCACGGCTTCGCGCGCGATATGGAGCACGCGATCGTGTCGCGTGACGATGCGAGCGTGACGTTCGAGATCACCGACACGCCCGAGACGCGCGCGGCGTACCCGTATGCCTTCCGCCTGAACATGGCCTACGCCCTCACCGGGCCGGCGAGCCTGACCCAGACGTTTCGCGTCGAGAACACGGGCGACGTGCCGCTGCCGTTCTCGGTGGGCGGCCATCCCGCGTTCAACGTGCCCGCACCCGGCGGCGACGGCGAGGCGTGGGAGGACTACGTGCTTGAGTTCGCCGAGCCGTGGACGTACGAATCGCCCACCATCGCGGACGGTGGGCTGCTCACCTATGACGTCATGAACCCCATCGTCGATGCGGCAGACTGCATGCCGCTCACGCGCGAAGCCTTCCGCTTCGACACCATCATGCTCGAGGGGGTGCCGCGAAGCACGGTGACGCTGCGCGGCACGAAGAGCGGGCACGGCGTGCGCCTCGATTTCGAGGGCTTCCCGTACCTGGGCGTTTGGGCGGGCGACGGCGCACCCTTCGTCGCGCTCGAGCCGTGGACGGGCCACGCGACGCTCACGAGCGAGGATGACATCTTCGAGCACAAGCGCGGCATCACGCTGCTCGAGCCCGGCGCGGTGGACGAGCGCTCGTTCACGGTGACGCTCCTCTAGGGGCTGCAGGCGATGGGGATGCTGGCCGCACGGGGCGCAGACGCGGGAGAGCTGTTCCAGACGCACATCGGCGGCTCGGCGGTGCTCGAGGGCGTCATGATGCGCGGGCGCTGCGGCTGGGCGGTTTCGGTGCGCACGGATTCGGGCGGCATGTACGTCGAGGAGCGCGCGCTGCCGGATGCGGCCGAACGGCCCGCGTGGCAAAAGCTCCCCATCGTGCGCGGCTGCGTGTCCTTCGTCGAATCGATGCGCATCTCGTACGAGGCGCTCTCCATCGCCGTCGATCACGTGTGTGACGAGGCGCCGGGCGGAGCGGCGGAGGCCGGGGCGGTCGCTTCGGCGCCGGGCGGCGAGACGGGCACGCCGCGCACCGTGCAGGACACGGCCGAAGCCCCGCGCGATGCGCAGGTGACCCCGCCCGCTCCGCCCGCCGATGTCCCTGACGAGCCCTCCGACGCCGGCATGTTCGCATCGGTTGCCGTGGGCGTGCTGCTGGGAGTCGCCCTGTTCGTCGCCCTGCCTGTCTCGGCGACGAACCTCCTCATGGGAGACCTGCAGGCGCACAACAGCCTCGCGTGGAACCTCGTCGAGGCGGCGTTTCGCCTCGCGGTGCTCGTCGCCTACATCTGGGGCGTCGGCCGCTTGCCGGATATGGCGCGGGTCTTCGCCTATCACGGTGCGGAGCACCAGGCCATCCACTGCTACGAGCACGGCCTCGACCTCACGCCGGAGAACTGCATGCGCTTCTCGCGGCTCCACGTGCGTTGCGGCACGGCGTTCATCGTCATGACCGTCATCATCGCGGTCGCGGTCAACGCCGTCGTCCCGGTGGGCGCGCTGGCCGACGCGCTCGGCGCCACGGGCATCGCGCGGTGGCTCGTCGTGTTCGCCTCCCGACTCGTGCTGCTGCCGCTGGTGATGGGCATTTCCTACGAGATAACCGTTCGCTGGGCAGGTAAGCACCCCGACAACCCGCTCGTGCGCATTGTGCTCTGGCCGGGGCTCCAGATGCAGCGCCTCACGACGCGCGTCCCCGACCGCGGCATGCTCGAGTGCGCCATCTCGTCGCTCGTGCGCGTTCGCGCCCAGGAGGTGCGCGCGGAACGGGCGCGCATGTAAAATTACCCCTGGGGTAAATTTACATCGGGCTCGACCTCGACGAACTCCGAGAGCGGGTGCCAGTCGAGCGTCGCCGTGTCGCTCGCCTGCAGCTCCGCGTATTCCTCGAGTGTGATGTAGGTGCGCGTGCCCTCCGCGTCCTCGCTCCAATATCCGTAGTCGTCGTAGCCGTAGGCGGACTCGGTGATGAGCTCGGAACCAGACACCCGGTAGACGTACGTGTTGTACTCCCACGCGCTGTATGGTGCGCCGTTCTCGAGGAGCAGGTCGTCGCGCAGCTTCCAGTACGACCGCATAGCCACGGCGCCCTTCGTGATGGAGATGGGCTCCGCGCCGTCGGTGTTGAAGACGCCGAGCAGCTGGTACGAGCCGTCGTCCTGCACCGTCGCGATCACGAGGTCGAGCGTGTCGTCGTCGCCCAGGTCCACATAGGAATACGACACCGTGCCGCTTTCCACCTGGTCATAGGTGACGCTGACGTTCATGTCCTCATGCATGATCATGATGGCGCCCAGCGATGAGAGGTCCTGGTATTCGGAGCCGAGCGCGTTCTGCCAGTCGTCCTCCTGCGCGTCGCGGTAGGCGGTGAGGAGGTCGTTGTAGATCGCCTGCTTCGCGGGGTCGTCCTCCGTGGCGACGGGTGCCGGCGGCGCGGTGCCGCCCCCGTCGTTCGCGGGCGGCGCCGGAGTCGCGGGTGCGGCGGGCGAAGCGGGAGCTGCCGGAGCGGTTGCAGCAGGTGCGGCAGCCGGGGCCTGGGTGATGAGGGCTCCCGTCGCGCCGTCGCCCTGATCCGCATCGTCGTCCGTGGCGCCCTCGTCGTCGTAGAGCGTCGGCATCACAAGCTCACGGATGAGGGGCTCGACGTAGTTCTGGTAGATGTAGTAGGTCGCGATGGCGAGCGTGCTGATCGCGATGACGAAGAGCACGAACATGACGACGATGAGCACCATGGGCAGGCGCTTCTTGCTTTCCTTCTGCGCATCGGTGAAATGCGAGGAGAGACTGTCGCGGTGCAGGAAATCCGCGTCCTCGGCGATGAACGGGAGCGGCGCGGTATCGTCGGGGTCGACGCCCACGGCCTCGTTCACGGTGACAGAACCGTTCGCCGCCGCGTCGTCGCCGGCGCCGTCCGCGGTATCGGTGGGCGAGGCGCCCGCGTCCGCGACTGAGCCCGCCTGGGCGCGCCGAGCCGCATCGTTGAGCTGCGCGCCGCAGCGCGGGCAGAACGACAACGATGGTCCGACGGTGCTTCCGCACACGGGACAGCGCATGGTACCCCCTCCCAGCCGCGCGCCACCTCATGGGTGCCGAGGCGCGGCGGCTGGGATAATTTTACTCTCACGCGGTGTTTGAGGGGGATACATTTTTCTGCGACGCGCTGCCGCCCCTACTCGCCGTCGGCGACGACGGGCTCGAAGTCCTCCAGCGGCGTCCAGTCGAGGTAGAAATCGGTCTGCGCCGCGTTCCGCGCGTTCGACACCTCGCTCTCGTCGACCGGGCTCGTGGTGCCGTCGTCGTTGTACGTGAAGTAGGAGCCGTCCCGCCAGCCCAGATGCTGGACGATCACGGGGTTGCCGTCCTCGACGGTGTAGAGCGTCACCGAGCCCGCATCCGCACCGTCCGCGCCCACCGAGCGCAGGTACCCGTCGATATCGACGTCCCAGGTGACGCGCATGAGCAGGCTGCCGTTCATGAGTGAGGTCGTGGTCGAGCCGTCGGTGGAGAACGCGCCGATGAGCTTGTACGCGTCGCCGTTGCCGCTGAGCACGCCGATCACGAGGTCGAGCGTGCCGTCGTTGCCCAAGTCCGTGTAGGCGTAGGCGACGGTGCCGCTCATGAGCTCGTCGTACGTGACGCTCACGTTCATATCTTCCTGCAGGTCGACGATCGCGCCCAGCGACGCGAGGTCGTTCAGCGTGGATGAGCTCGCGTTCTGCCAGGCCTGCGCCTGCGAGTCGCGGTACGTGGTGAGGATGTCGTTGTAGACCGCGCGCTGGCGGGCCTCCTCGGCTGCCTGGGCGTCCTGTTCGGCCTGCTGCTCCGCCGCGAGATCCTCCTCGGCCTGCTGCTGCGCCTGCTCCTCGAGCTGCGGCAGGATGACGTTCTGGTAGACGTACGTGGCGGCAAAGGCGGCAGCGGCGAGCGCGAGCGTGACGAGGATGACGATGAGGAGCATCGGCAACCGGCGTTTGCTGTGCTTCTGCGCGCGCGAGACCTGCGCGGAGAGCGTGTCGGGGGCGGGGGTACCGGGGGTGGCGGCATCGGGTGCACCGGGGTCGGCGGCACCAGGTGCCTCGGGCGTGGAAGCTGCGGCGTACGTTGCGGTTGCGCCCGCGGTCAACGAGCTCTCGGAAGAGGCTGCTCCGCCGCCGGGGCTATCGGGGTTTCCCGAGCCGCCGCCGAGCTGCGCCCCGCACCGGGGGCAGAAGTTTAGGCCGTCGGCGACGTTCGTTCCGCATTGTGGGCAGTACATCATGACTCCTTTTCAGACGAGGTGGGAGGGGGTGCAGGGAGGTAGTGCAACACGCGCTCCACAAAGGCGGCGCCTGCCGCATCGAGCTCCACGGGCCTACGCGTCGTTCGTAGGGCGTTCCGTCAGGGGAGCATCGGCCCCCTGCGCCGCACGTTCGCCACCCCCGTTTTCGCGCGGGCCAGCATCGCCGCGCCCATCGCCCGCGTGCGCTCCGCGCGCCTCCTCGTGTTCCGGGAGCGGCGCCCCGCACATCACGCAGTAGCGCAGATAATCTTTGTTTTCAGTGCCGCAAATCCTGCATCTCATGATGAACTCCCGGTTTGAATCGAAACGCGTTGTATGATTAGGCTTGATGTCGAGGAGGGAAGACGATGAGCGAGCTCGATCCGTTTCTGCAGATACGCACGACGCGCGGACAAGTTCCCTGCCGGTCGGTGCTGCCCATCGCAGACGGCGCGGTCGCGACCGACCGCGACTCGAAGGAGTGGCAGGCCTTCCGCTTCGAGCCCATGTCGGTCGACGAGGCGCGCGCGGCGGATGCGTCGGACGGCGCGTCTGCGTCGGCGGACGGCATCACCCTGCTCGAGCTCGCCGAATGCGTGATGCATAAGACCATCGAACCCGAGTCCGATGACGCGGGGGACGCGCCTGGCGAGCCGGTGTGCGTCGAGGAGGTCTCCGGTAAGGATCTCTACCGGTTCGCGCAGCACCACGGCCCCCTGTTCGGCACCTCCGCCGAGGAGCCCGTGGAGGTGTGGATGTCCGCGGCCAGCGTGGCGGACCTCGCGACGCGCCTGCAGCAGATCGCCTCGAAGCTCGAGGGAACGATGAGCGTCGCCGCGCTGAACGGCGGAGCGTTCAACAACATCGCCAAGTACCGCCTCGCGAACCCGGAGACGGGCTCGCGGTTCGACCTCATCGTCATCGCGTGCATGGTGGATGCGGAGTACGCCCGGCACCTCGAGGTTCCCTTCGTGCGCCGCGAGGAGCGCGAGGGACGCATCAACTACGCGTTCCTTTCCATCAAGCACGAACCCGAGGTCGAGCCGGCCGTCATGCTGTACATGCATGTCGTCTCGTTCGCCCATGAGATGAGCCTCCCCGATTACCTCGCGCTGAGCAGGGTCTTCGACTTCGATGCCGATACCGACGCCCAGGTGTTCCAGCATTTCGTATCCGACGCCGACCGCGCTGAGCTCGCGGCCGCGCAGGATTCCAAGGCGTACGGCATCGCGCAGGGCGCGCTGTACACCATGGACGCGGTGCCGTTCGACGACGCGGACTGCTCGCCCATCGCCTCGCTCGTGCGCCTGCTCGTGGCCGCGCACCTCCAGGAGGCGCGCCTCGACGTGTTCTACGCCGACGAGAAGACCGGCCACCTGCGCTTCCCCAACTACCTCGCGTGGCTCTGGTACGAGTACTCCAGCGGCATCGAGAAGGTGCGCATCGGTTACTGCGGCAACTGCGGCAGGCCGTTCTCGCGCGTCAACCAGCGCGGCCGCGAGCGTCTCTTCTGCAGCGAGAAGTGCAAGAACGAGGCGAAGAACCGTCTGAAGAGCATGCGCACGAAGCGGGTGCGCGAGCTGTTCAAGGGCGACAGCGACTTCAACGGCGGCCGTTCCGTGACGGAGATCGCACGCGAGCTCCAGCGGGAGGATCAGATGCTCGATGAAGCCCGTGCCGAGGTGATCGACATCCTGAACAAGTGGCCAGAGCTCAAGAACAAGGTGAAGAGCGCCATCAACAACGAGGGCTGGGACGCCGAGCTGTTTACGCGCTGCATGCGCGAGGGGCTCGACTGGAAGCGCATCCTCCACAAGCCGCTGCAAGAGGAGCTGCTGAGCAAGAAGGACGAGATCGCCCGCCTCCTGCACAGCCGGCAGCTCTAGCGCGCAGCGCGCGTGCCCGAAACCCAGTATGTCGCGGACGGCGCCCATCGCTACTTCGCCGTAACTGACTGCTTGAGGTAATCGAACAGAGCATCGCTCGCGCCCGTGATGCCGACGCCCGGGTTGCTCTCCCAACCGGAGAGCGCGTCGTCGTAGGTGTACGCGCCGAGGGTTTCCAGGCCGACGAGCTCCTCGGCCTCGTCCAGCGTATAGAAGTCGTCGGGGTTCGTGCTGTTCGAGTCAAGCGCCTGCGGAATGATGTAGCAGTAGTTGCGCACCCGCGCGGTCACGGTGCGACCGTCGCCAAGGTCGCAGACGGCTTGGGTGGCATCGGCGATGTCGCCGGCGCTATGCAATTCACCTTGGATGACTTCGAGCTCGCAGAGGACGTGGTCGGGCTGGCCGGATGGGGTGATGGTGACGTCGTCGCCGTCGATCGTTACCTCGACGCGGCCAATCCACTGCTCGGGGATGGTGAAGCTGTAGGACGCCGCCTCGTAAGCGCCGAGCGCGTCCTTCGCGAGCGCCTCGTCGCGGCGGGCGTAGGCAGCGTCGCGGAGCTCGTCGGCATTCTCGCAGCCGCCTTGGACGGCCATGTCATAGGCCGCTTCGATCTCGTCGTCGGTGACATCGGCGGCATCGATGGGGTCGAGCCAGAGCGCGTTCTGGGTCAAGAAGGAGCCGTCGTCGTCAACCCTGCCGCCGAGACCGGCCGCTCCGGATGCGCTCACGTCGTAGATGGTGCCGTCCGCCGCGATGGGCGAGGCGGGAATGTCGAATGTGTAGTCGCCGCGCATGAGCTCGACGCCCGTGGCGTTCTGGTCGGTGAAGAAGAGCTCGTCGACCGCATTGCCCTCGAAGTCCGTGCCCGTCACATGGAGGGGGATCTTCGTGCCGGTGGAGGTATCGAGGCCGTCGCATTGGATCTCGAGCGTGATGGGATAGGTCTGGTGCGCCGCTTCGTAGGCGGCCTTCTGCTCCGCCTCGACGCGCGCCTCCTCGGCGATGCGCTCCTGCTCGCCCTGCCACCACACGAAGCCTCCGATGCCGCCGCCGCAGACGAGCGCGGCTGCCACGGCGCCCGCGATGATGGCGGTGCGATGGCTCTTGCGCTTCGGTTTCTCCGCGGGAGCGGGGGAGGTTGCGGCGGGCTCGCCGGCGGGCGCGGCGGGGCT
>NZ_CAPF01000096.1:0-7951 GCF_000321165.1 Enorma timonensis | reverse complement strand
CCCGGGCAGCTCCCCGGAGCCGTTCGCGCAGCAGCCGCAGGGGGGCTCCCGCCAGGAGGGCGGACCCTCGTCGGGTCGTCCGCGCCGCGGCCCCTCGCGCGCCTCGTGGCTCTACATCCTCGTCGCCTGCGCGCTCATCGCGTACCTCGTCTTCAGCATGAATGGCGGCCCCGCCCGCCCGTCCGATTCCACGGAGCTCGCGACGAGCGAGTTCGTGACGGCGGTCGAGGACGGCCGCGTCGACTCGGTGACCTACACCATCGTGACCGGCGAGCTCGAGGGGACGTACTGGAAGGACGCCGCCGACATCGGCAACGCCAAGGCGGCGGAGCCCTTCACCTCGACCTACATCGGCTCCGACGCGCTCGCCGAGCTCATGGCGGCGCATCCGGCCACCAAATACGTCGTGGACACGAGCGACCCCGACGCGTTCATGGATCTGCTCTTGGGGCTCGCCCCCACGGTTCTGCTCGTGCTCATCATGATCTACTTCATGCGCCAGATGATGGGTGCGAACAACAAGGCCATGCAGTTCGGCAAGACGAACGCCAAGATGAACGAGGCGACGCGCCCCAAGGTGAAGTTCTCCGACGTCGCCGGCATCGACGAGGCGGTCGAGGAGCTCCAGGAGGTGCGCGACTTCCTCTCCGACCCGGAGCGCTACCGCAAGCTCGGCGCGAAGATCCCGCGCGGCGTGCTGCTCGTGGGCCCTCCCGGCACGGGCAAGACGCTGCTCGCCAAGGCGGTTGCCGGCGAGGCGGGCGTGCCGTTCTTCTCCATCTCCGGCTCCGACTTCGTGGAGATGTTCGTGGGCGTGGGCGCAAGCCGCGTGCGCGACCTGTTCACGAAGGCGAAGGAGCAGGCTCCGTCCATCATCTTCATCGACGAGATCGACGCGGTCGGCCGCCAGCGCGGCGCCGGCCTGGGCGGCGGGCACGACGAGCGCGAGCAGACGCTCAACCAGCTGCTCGTGGAGATGGACGGCTTCGAGGAGAACGAGAGCGTCATCCTCATCGCCGCGACGAACCGCCCCGACATCCTCGATCCGGCGCTCCTGCGCCCCGGCCGCTTCGACCGCCAGATCACGGTCGACCGCCCCGATGTGAAGGGCCGCGAGCAGATCCTGCGCGTGCACGCCGCGAACAAGCCGCTCGACCCGGATGTGAAGTTCGACAAGCTCGCGCAGCTCACCGTCGGCTTCACGGGCGCGGACCTCGCGAACCTCATGAACGAGGCCGCCCTGCTCGCCGCGCGCCGGCACCGCCCGCGCATCGGCATGGACGAGGTCGAGGAATCCATGGAGCGCGTCATCGCCGGCCCGGAGCGCAAGACGCGCATCATGACCGAGACGGAGCGCCGCACCATCGCCGTGCACGAGAGCGGCCACGCCCTCGTGGGGCACGTGCTGGAGCACGCCGACCCGGTGCACAAGATCACGATCATCCCGCGCGGCCAGGCGCTCGGCTACACCATGCAGCTGCCCACCGAGGACCACTTCCTCAAGACGCGCAACGAGATGCTCGACGAGCTCGCGGTGTTCCTGGGCGGCCGCGTGGCCGAGGAGCTGCTGTGCGACGACGTGACGAGCGGCGCGTCGAACGACCTCGAGCGCGCGACCAAGATGGCGCGCGAGATGGTCACGCGCCTGGGCATGAGTGAGGAGCTGGGCACGCAGGTATTCGGCGAGGCGCAGCATCAGGTGTTCCTGGGCCGCGACTACGCCGACCACCAGGATTACTCCGAGGAGACGGCACGGCGGATCGATTCCGAGGTGCAGCGCATCATGCGCGAGGCGCACGAGCGCGCCAAGCGCATCCTCACGGAGCGCCGTGCGCAGCTCGAGCTCATGGCGGACGTGCTCCTCGAGCGCGAGACGGTCGAGGGGGAGGCGGTCGAGGCACTGCTTGACGGCACCTGGGACGCCTACCTCGAGCGCGAGGCCGCCGGAGACGTGAAGGGCGGTTCCAGCTCGACGGGCTCCACCGCGCGCCGCAAGCCGCGCCAGAGCGACGAGGAGATCGCCGCCGAGGCCGCGCGCTTCGCCGAGGAGGCCATGGCGTCCGAGGGGAACCCGGGCGAAGGCGGCGACTATGAGGCCGCGCCGCGCGAGGAGCAGGCGACCGAGGAGTAGCCGCGCACGCGGCCGGTACGCACCGGCGGCATGGCGGGCTTGCGCCTGCCCGAGACAACGAGCCGCGCAACGAGGCGGGGCGGGGTGCACATCGGCTGCGCCCCGCCCCGCTGCCGTCTGGCGTTCCTGCGCGCGCACTGGTCGAAAACACGGTTAGCGCTTCCCGTGCCGGGGGTACGCTCTTCTCAGCGTATGTGTTCGGTGCGCCGCGCGCCCCGGAGCTGGCCCCATGCTTGCCCGCGCGCGCCGCGCTCCCCAGACAAGGAGGCTGCTATGGGTGCGCCTAAGACAAGTGATGTGAGGAACGTGGTTCTCGTAGGCCAAGGCGGGGTGGGCAAGACCTCGCTCGCGGAGGCCATGCTCCACCTTTCCGGCAAGACCGCCCGCCTGGGTGGTCATGCGGGCACGAAGCCCACACTCGACTATGACGCCGAGGAGGTCAAGCGCGAGTTCTCCATCTCGACCTCCATCGCGCCCATCGATTGGAAGGGCGTGCGCATCAACGTGCTCGACGCGCCCTGCTACCCCGATTTCATCGGCGATGCCTACGCGGCGATGAGCGTGTGCGAGACCGCGCTCTTCGTGGTCGACGCCGCGGAAGGCCCCCAGCCCACGACCGTGAAGCTCTGGTATGCCGCCGAGGACCTGCGCCTCGCCCGCGCCGTGTTCATCAACCGCATCGATAAGGAGAACGCGGACTACGACACCTGCATGAAGGCGCTGCGCGACCGCTTCGGCGCGCGCCTGGGCGCCGTCACGCTGCCGTGGGGCACGGGCGACGACTTCGAGGGCGTCATCGACATCGTGCGCATGAAGGCGCGCCATTGCGAGGGCACGACGCAGACCGAGTTCGACATCCCCGACGAGTACATCGACGCCGCCGAGGAGGCGCGCGAGCAGCTGTGCGAGGCCGTGGCCGAGGCCGACGACGAGCTCATGATGAAGTACCTCGAGGGCGAGGCGCTCTCGCAGGAAGAGGTCGAGGGGCTGCTGTCCAAGGCCATCGCGAAGCGCCTGTTCGTGCCCGTGTTCGTGGGTTCGTGCACGCACGAGCTGGGCGTCCACTCCGTCATGGACGACATCGCCACGTACTTCCCGAAGCCGACGGACTACGGCGAGATGCCGCTCGTGGACGGCGACACGCTCAAGATCTCGTCCGAGGACGACCGCCCCGTGGCCTTCGTGTTCAAGACCCTGAACGACCCTCAGCAGGGTCGCATCAGCTTCCTCAAGGTGCTCACCGGCACGCTCACGCCCGGCATCGAGCTCGTGAACGCCCGCACGCGCAAGGGCGAGCGCATCGCGCACCTCTACGTGATGTGCGGCAAGGAGATGACCGACGTGGGCAAGGCCGAGGCCGGCGACATCATCGTCACCACGAAGATCGCCGCCGACACGGGCGACACGCTCTCGGTGACCGGCAAGGTCGAGGCCGCGGCGTTCCAGTTCCCGAACAGCCAGTACCGCATCGCCATCGAGGCCGAGAACCGCTCCGACGAGGACAAGCTCTTCACGTTCATCGACCGCGCCTGCGAGGCCGACCCCACCATGCGCATCGAGCGCAACGAGGAGACCGGCCAGACCATCATCTCCGCCGTGGGCGAGGCGCAGGTGAGCGTGCTGCTCAACCGCCTCGAGGAGCGCACGAAGGTCGCCGCGCATATTGTTCCCATCAAGATCCCGTATCGCGAGACCATCCGCCGCGTGGCGAGCGCGCAGGGACGCCATAAGAAGCAGACCGGCGGCGCCGGCCAGTTCGGCGACTGCTATCTGCGCGTGGAACCGCTGCTCGACGGCACGGACTACGAGTTTGTCGACGAGGTCGTGGGCGGCCGCATCCCGCGCGCGCTCATCCCCGCCGTGGACAAGGGCGTGCAGGAGACCATGAAGGAAGGCGTCATCGCCGGCTACCCGCTCACGGGCATTCGCGTCGCCTGCTACGACGGTTCCTACCACCCGGTCGACTCCAACGAGATGGCCTTCCGCGCCGCCGCGCGCATCGCGCTCAAGAAGGCGTGCGCCGAGGCCGACCCCGTGGTGCTCGAGCCCATGGAGAACATCACCGTCACCATCCCGGAGAGCTACGCCGGCGCCGTGATGGGCGATGTCTCCGGCTCGCGCGGCCGCGTGACGGGCATGGATACGGACGAGCGCGGCAACACCGTGGTCACGGCCACCGTGCCGCTCGCCGAGCTCACCGACTACGCCACGCGCCTGCGCTCCATCACGCGCGGCACGGGCGACTTCCAGATGGAGCCCGCCGGCTACGAGCAGGTGCCCTACGACGTGCAGAAGCACCTCGTGGAGTTCTACGAGGAGTCCCGCGCCCAGGGCCGCTAGCTGAGTCATTGGGGACGGGTTCATTTGACTCACGCGGGAGGTGTTCTCGTCCCCATGTAAAAATACCCCTGGGGTAAATGTACATCCGCTGAAAAGCGCCGCAGGAAGCGACTCGCCTGCGGCGCTTTGCTGTGTCGAGCGGGCGCAACGGCCCGTCCGTTCGCGCCCGCGCATCGTTTCATGCTTGTTTCGGCCAAAGTATTCTTGCCCGTGCAAGCCTTCCCGGCATATCCTTATCCACGTGCGCGGAACTTTCTCGCATTAAGTTGCAAGGGGGAGGGGAATGGGTCCCCTCCGGTTGCGCGTACGGAAGGGGTTATACAACACATCAGGGAAGGAACCATCATGAGGAAGACCACCCCCACCGCATTGTCATCTACGCAGCCCGCGTGCTCGCGCCGCAAGTTCTTGAAGCTCTCGGGGCTCTCAGCGGTAGGGATGGGGAGCATGATGTTCCTCGCCGGGTGTGGCCCCGCCGCCCAGGAGACGGACGATACCGCGGGCAGCTCCGACGCGACCGCTGCCGCCGCGTCCTTCGGTGAGGACGGCGTGCTGCGCGTGGGCATGGAAGCCGCGTACGCGCCGTACAACTGGCAGGTCTCCGAGGAGTCCGAATACACCATCCCCATCGAGAACGTCTCGGGCGCCTATGCGGACGGCTACGACGTGCAGGTCGCCAAGCGCATCGCTGAGGAGTTCGACCTCGATCCCGTCGCGGTGAAGCTCGACTTCGCCGGCCTCATCGACGCGCTCAACAACGGCCAGATCGACATCATCTGCGCCGGCATGTCCGTCGACCCGGAGCGCGCCGCATCCGCCGACTTCTCCAACTCCTACATCGATGACGACATCGTGCTCATCACCACCGACGGCTCCGCCTACGCCAATGCTACGACGTTCGCCGACCTCGCGGGCGCGACCGTCCTGGGGCAGGCGGCCACCATGTACGACGACGTCATCGATCAGATCCCGGACGTCACGCACATGACGCCCGCCGAGACCGTCCCGCTCGTGGTCGAGAACCTCTCGAACGGCGCCTGCGACATCATCACGTACTCGATGCTCTCCGTGCCCAAGCTCATCGAGCAGTATCCCACCTTCGTCGAGATTCCCATGGAGGAGAAGTTCGAGGGTTCCGTCATGCCCGACAACGCCGCCATCGTGAAGGGTTCCGATACCGAGATCATGGACCGCATCAACGCGGTCATCGACGGTATCGACCAGGATGAGCGCCAGGAGATGTGGAACGCCTGCATGGATCGCCAGCCCGCGTAAGGCGCCGGCGCCGCAGAACCACGGGAATCAAGGAGCATCATGGATTCACATGAGTCTTCGCCTCAAGGCGGCCGTTCGCGCATCGGCCGCCTTCGGGCGTTTCTAACGAACGACCACAGGTACGTGCTGCTCGGCACGAGCGTCGTCGCGTTCGCGGGGATGCTGCTCTCGAGCCAGCCGCGCCCGGCGCTGAGCTTCCTCGCGCGGGCGTACACCCTCGAGGTCGTGATGTACTACCTGCTCGTTGCATGGCTTGTGCTCAGCGCGGTGGCGCTCGTGTTCAAGCTCACGCATTGGCGCACGTATGCGGAGCGCGCGCCCTTCGTGCGGCCCGCCGTGCGCCGTGCGCTGCGCTACGCGTCGTACGTCGTGTGGCTCATCGTCGCCGTGCTCGCGGTCGACCGCCTCGTCATGGGGCTCGCCTCGGCCTGGGCGGTGGCCACCACCGCGTCCTCCCGCCCGGTGGACAACGCGCTCGAGAGCGCGCTCTACATGCTCTACCAGGGGCGGCAGACGTTCATCACCGGCATCACCACCACGATCGTGCTCGCGGTGTTCGGCACCATCCTGGCGTTTTTCCTCGCGCTGCTGCTGGCGTTCTGCCGCATCCAGGTGCCCGACCGCTCCGACAACGACTTCGTGCGGTTCTGGAAGGTCGTGGGGGCGGACTTCGCCCGCGTCTACAGCACGATCGTGCGCGGCACCCCCATGATGGTTCAGGCGGGCATCATCTTCTTCGGTGGCGTCGCCATCCTGCGCGGCGCGGGGCTCACGACGGCCAGCATCAACGTGGTGTGGTCGCCGTTCATCGCGGGCTTCGTGACCATCACGTTCAACTCCACCGCCTACATGATGGAGGTTCTGCGCGGCGGCATCGAATCGGTCGACCCGGGGCAGACGGAGGCGGCGCGCTCGCTCGGCCTCTCGCAGTGGCAGGCCATGCGCACGGTGGTGTTCCCGCAGGGCATCAAGTACGCCATCCCCGGCCTGTCGAACGAGCTCGTCGTGAACATCAAGGACTCCTCGGTGCTCTCGGTGATCGGCACGTTCGACCTCATGTTCGCCACGGACTCGATCGCCGGCATCTACTACCAGCAGTTGCAGGCGAACATGATCGCCGCGGTGGCGTACCTCGCGCTTACGATGATCGCGACGAAGCTGCTCGGGATGTTCTCGAAGCGCCTGAGCGCGCAGACGGGGCCGGTCGTGGTGATGTCGGATTCGACGGTGCAGGCGGAGATGCTCAAGCCGCAGCACGACCGAGGGGATGTGTAGTGCATGGATACGCAGGCTAAACCGATGGTGCGCATCGAGGGGCTGCGCAAGTCGTTCGGCTCGCTCGAAGTGCTGCGCGACATCAATCTCAACGTCATGCCCGGTCAGGTGGTGACGATCATCGGGCCGTCGGGCTCGGGCAAATCGACGCTCCTTCGCTGCATCAACCTGCTCGAGAGCCCGGACGCGGGGCATGTGTGGTTCCACGGGGCGAACCTCGCCGCGGACCACGTGAACGTGAACGCCCTGCGCGAGAAGATCGGCATGGTGTTCCAGGGGTTCAACCTCTTCAATAACAAGAACGTGCTCGACAACTGCACGCTCGCGCCCGTCCTGCTCAAGAAGATGACGCGCGACGAGGCGGAGCACGTAGCCATGGAGCACCTGGAATCGGTGGGGATGGCGGCTTTCGCACACGCCGCGGTGAACACGCTCTCCGGCGGGCAGAAGCAGCGCGTGGCCATCGCGCGGGCGCTCTGCATGAACCCCGATCTCATGCTCTTCGACGAGCCCACGAGCGCGCTCGACCCCGAGATCGTGGGCGAGGTGCTCGAGGTCATGCGGCGGCTCGCGGCGGGCGGCATGACCATGGTGGTCGTGACGCACGAGATGTCGTTCGCGAAGAGCGTCTCCGACGAGGTGCTGTTCATGGATCGTGGCGTCATCGCCGAGCGCGGCACGCCCGAGCAGATCTTCACCGCTCCCAAGCAGGAGCGCACGCGCACCTTCCTCGCGCGCTACCTGGAGGATTAGCACCGGAATGGGTTGGTTGGGGACGTGTTCCTTCCAACCCATTTCCCGTTTTGCGCGAAACGAGCGGTTTATAGGCACCCTCGGAAGTAGCAAGGGGTCATGCGTTGAAGAAAGCGCAGGTAGTCGAGTTGCCCTTTTGCCGGCTACTTGGCTACCCCCGCATAAAACGTTCGTTTC